>JAYTEU010000637.1:0-9337 GCA_043734985.1 Chthonomonadaceae bacterium | reverse complement strand
GACGCGGGAGCCGAGCCGTTTGTCTACGAGGACTCGGACGTGCCGGGCGCGGAGGGCGCGCGCGTGCTCTACCACGCCGAAGCGGACACGAGCCGGTGGGATCACGGGGACGAGCGCTACCGCCCGCATGCAGCAATGACGACCGATCTGCCCTTTATGCCGGTATCGGTGAGCGCGTACGGCGCTCCGGAGATCGTTCGCCCGCTCGCGGCACACCTCCACGAGAATCTTGGGGGCGACCTGAGCATCATCCAATCCGGAACGGAGCATGCGTGGGGCGTCGAGATCTACGTCAGCGGGATCAGCAAGCGCACCGGCCTGGAGACCCTGTCCGCCCGCCTCGAAGTGGACCGGGAGGAGATCATGGCGATAGGCGACCATATCAACGATATCGAGATGCTGGAATGGGCCGGCTGGGGCGTCGCCATGGGCAACGCGCAGCCGGAAGTAAAGCTTGTCGCCGACTGGGTCACCACATCGCTCGCTGAGGACGGCGTGGCGGCGGCGATAGAACGGTACGTGCTCGGCAGTAGGCCGTAGGCAATAGGCAATGGTGGAAATACAGGGCATTTTACGACTGCCGACTGCCTATTGCCTATTGCCGATTGCCGATTGCCCCACAAAAGGATTTATCAATGAAAAACTGGATACTGCGCTGGGTGGCCAGCATTCTGGCGCTGCTTTTGATAGTCGCCGCCTATACGGCAGTTAAGGGGCCAAAGGGGCCGGGGATTTTTGTCGACTCGTCGACGGCCATCGTTATCGCCGTGGTCGCGCTCGGTCTGGCGAACTCCGTCGTCCGACCGATCATTATGCTCTTTGCCTGGCCCATAAACTGCCTGACATTCGGCCTGTTCAGCTTCGTGCTGAACGTGGCTCTATTCATGATTGTCGGCAACCTCGGCTTCGGCTTCCACGTAAGCACCGCGTTCGACGCCCTCATCGGATCGGTCGCCATGGGCATGCTCAGCGGCACGATCAACTTCTTCCTCACCGACAACGGCGAAAAACGCCCGCCACGGGAAGACTGAACGTAGGTACAACGGTAAAGCCGTTTGCAGCCACAGCCCTGGGGTAGGCGTAACGCGCCAACCCCAGTCTAGGTGGCGGATCCCCTTCGGGGAACAAAAGCGCCGATTATCGCCGACCCGTATTCTATCCCGAAGGGATTACGTCCTTTAGCCCAGGGTTGGCGCGTCGCGCCTACCCTGGGAACCGCCACGCCACCCCTGGGCATCATCGCGCCAACCCTGAGACCCGCCACCCTGGGAAACATCGCGCCGACCCTGGCCAACCGTGGACGACCACAACCAGAGAACCCTACAGCCCGATACGCGCCTGGACGCTGAACAGCGTATCACCGATCCCGGCGAAGTGGATATTCCCCTCTAGGCCGATCCGGTTGAACTCCGCGCCCGCGATCAGCTTGCCGCCAAAGCGTATCTTGTTGCCGAAGTACGGGCCGATGCCGCCGCCTAGATAGACGCGGCTGCTTAGCGGCAGGTTCAAGTTGTAGATCTGGTCGAAGGTCACCGGGATGAGCGTGCTGACGCCGCCGAAGTTCGCGGAGACGATCGCATCCGCATCGACGCGACTGCTGAAACCGGGAAAAAGATGCAGGCCGGGAATGGTCGCGTCTATTCCACCGACGAACTTTGTGCGTGGTGATATCAACGCGCCAAGTCGCAGGGCGATCGGAAAGGGACTCACGGCTCCGATGGGCGGAAGCGGCACCTGGCAATCACGCGCCGCTGCCCTGCGTGCGTAATCGAGGTGGAACACCGGCTGGTATTCGGTAGACTGAATAATCTCACCGGTCGCCGGCTGCGTTCGGTTCGTCACTTCGTTGACCCGGTCTGCCAACGTGCCTTCGGCGCGTACCGGCGCGCCCGACAAAATCCCCATGGCAAATATGCCAAGTGCGGCGGCGGCAATGCCGATCGCCTTCGGGTCGGCCTGGACGCAGAATAGTTGCATGCTATAAACACTCCTCTTGGTTGGTTTTGACCCTAATCATCTATGCGAGGGCGCACTCCAGACAGTCCGCCAAAGGGACGTGGAGAGTGCGTTCCGGGTTCCCCGTTTACGTGAAAGCCGCCCGAATGCAGCCTATCGCTGTAAATTATCACGGTTTTAGATGTCCGCTCGCCGGACGAAAATCCGTTCAACAAATAGTGGTGGAACTCCTTCAAAGGACGGGTTTGCGTGGAAAAATGATTCCGACGCGAACCGGAAAATCGACCGTTTGAACCTTGCGATTCCGATCCCGATTTTGCTATAATCAGCCCGTTCCCCGGAGTCCCGGAGCAATTGGACTGCCGGAGAATTTTGCCCATGAGAGCCGCGTTCACCCCTGGGCGATCGAGCGGCCAAAGGCGGGAGGCCGCGGTGAGCGGACAGATCGAAACCGGAGATGAGGACCATTCCGCCGCCTTACGGAGGGCATGGGACCTTTGTATCAACCTGCTTGCTGCCAAAGTGAGCAAGGTCACGCTCGACTCCTACATCCGATCGGCGCAGCCGGTCAGCTATGTCGGAAATACCGTCACGCTTGGGGTTGTAAGCTCGTTCGCTCGGGAGTGGCTGGAAAAGAAGGCCGCCAACCAGATCCGAAGCGCGCTGGAGTTCCACCTCGATGCGACCAAACTCGAAGTAGTCTTTACGATCCAGCCTCGCGGCGCGTCCAACTCTAAAGCCGCCGTCTCGAAATCCCCGGTCAAAGACGATTCCATTCAGACTTCCCTCGCTCTCGACATGGACGACGAGTGCCCGGAGGAACCGCCAAAACTCGCGCTTGATCCCGAAGGCGCGCCGCCGAGTCGCTCGGCCGTCGCCAGGAAATCCGAGTCACGTGGAGGCAAGCACGAAAGCCCTGCGCCCTGCCTTCCCCTGAACGACGACTATATGTTCGAGAACTACCTGGAGGGCCGCTCCAACCGCCTTGCGAAGGTCAGCGCGATGGCCGTCGCCGCCAAACCGGGCGAGTCCTACAATCCGCTCTTCATCTACGGCGGCCCCGGCCTAGGCAAGTCGCATCTTCTTCAGGCGATCGCGCAGGTGATCAAGCGGTCGCGAGCCACGCTGTCGGTAGCGTATATCTCCGGCGAGTATTTCACCCAGCACTACTACGCGGCGATCCGGGATCACTCCACGGAGTCGTTTCGGCGCCAATATCGCGGCGTCGACGTCTGGCTGGTGGACGATATTCAGTTTATTGCGGGCAAGGACCATACCAAGGAGGAGTTCTTCCACACGTTCAACGCCCTCTATCAGATGGGCAAGCAGATCGTCATCGCGAGCGACCGCAGCCCCCGAGAGCTTCACGCGCTGGACGAGCGCCTCCGGTCCCGGTTCCAGAGCGGTCTGATCGCCGACATAAACCCTCCGGACATCGATACTCGCCTGGCCTTTCTCCACCGCCTCCGGCAGATCAGTCATGCCGTAGTCTCAGACGACGTTCTCCACTATATCGCGGACGCCATACAGTCGAACATGCGCACGCTGGAGGGCGCGCTGACACGGCTTATCGCCTACTCGTCCATCATGAATATGCCAGCCACGGCGGAGTTGGCTCAGAGCGTGCTGGGAGAGTATTTTATCTCCAAACCGATACGAACGCGCAAAGTGACCATAGACGAGGTGATCGCGACGGTTTGCCGCCAGTTCGGCACGACGCCGGCGGTAATAAAGGGACCCGCACGGAACAAGGATATCGTACTTGCCCGCCACGTGGCGATGCATATATGCCGGGAGCTGCTGCCGGAGATTAACACCGTCCATCTCGGTATTGCGTTCGGCGGCCGGGACCATACTACGATTTTACATGGCTGTCAGCGGGTGCGAACCATGCTCGGGCTGGATGGCGAGCTCAAGGAGCTGGTCGGGACAATGTCCGCGGAGCTGACACAGGGGAAGGGGCTGGAAAAAGTTATCCACACCGATTCCGGATAACTTTTTGGCGGTCGAAGTAGGTTTCTGAGTTCGGGAGGCGGCGGTACGTCTCCCGTTATGTCTGCTTTGGCATCCGGAGCGCCTCCTGAACTGTTATCCACAGACTGGCGGCAAAGTTATTGACAATCCGGTGGATAACCCCTTGACAACGATTTTAGCAACGGCCGGATGCGAATAACTCGCCGGTTGTCCGGAAAGTTATCCCCAGAATTTAAGGCTCTTGTGGATAACTTTTCAGGCGTTTTGAGGGTTTAACCTGGAGAGGCGGCGAACTGGAGCGCTGAATTTCGAGTAGGATTATTTGTCAATAATGTGTAACGGTGTAGGTAAGCGTCATCGTGCGGATTCCGAGTTGTTCGACTTATCCACAGTATAATAATAAGCATAAGAATCTTATATATACAATTAGGGTCTGAATCCGCGCCCAATTGCATCTACGATGCGCGATGCGTTCCGAACACGATAGACAGGAAGTCGAATGCAGGTTTGCAGGCTGCAGCTCAACAATTTTCGTAATTATCGGGAACTTGATCTCGTTCCTGGAGAGCGATTAAACATCCTTCACGGCGAGAACGCTCAGGGCAAGAGCAACATTCTGGAAGCGCTCTCGATGCTGGCCACCACTCGCTCGCTGCGGGCCACGCGGGAGTCGGAGCTGGTTCTGCGGGATGCCGATGCGGCACACGTCACCGCGGAGGTCGCAAGAGAGAGGGAGGGCGATACCGAGCTGCAGGTGTCGGTCTTCCAGGGGGACAAGAAAACCATCAGGGTGAACGGGCTGAAGCGCCCGCGTGTCCTGGAGCTTCTCGGTCAGTTCAACGCGGTGTTCTTCGGATCGATCGATCTGAATATCGTTACGGGGGAGCCATCGGACCGTCGCCACTATCTCAATGTAGAGATCTCGCAGATCAGCCCAAGGTACGTCTACGATCTAGGCCACTATAAGCGCGTCCTAGAGCAGAGAAACCGCTTGCTTCGCGATCTTCGGGACCGGCCGCGTCCCTCGGAAGACAGCGGACTCACGGTCTGGAACGAGCAGCTTATCCGTTTCGGCGCGCCGCTCTTCGAGAAGCGGCGGTTCTATATAGATCGCCTGGCCCCAATCGCCGATCGTATCCACCAGGAGCTGACGGACGGCAAGGAGAGCCTGCTGATCCGTTACATGCCTAGCGTGCCACTGCCCGCTCCGACGCCGTCGTCAGTTGTGCGCGAACGCTCTCCTGAGGATCAATATGTAGCCACGGCACAGTCCGAGACTGCTGCTGCGCCGTCTGTCGGCTCCACGGAACCGCCACAGATCGTCCTCAGCGAGACGGAGAGCATCGCCGCGGCGATTCGTCGGCAGCTATCCATCGTTCAGCCGGACGAGGCCCGCAGAGGCACAACGCTCCTGGGGCCGCAGCGTGACGACCTCTGCTTTTTTATCAACGGCGCGGAGGCCCGGATCTATGGATCGCAGGGGCAGCAGCGGACGGTGGCGCTGGCGCTGAAGCTCGCGGAGTTTCAGCTTATCGAGGACTACGTGGGCGAACCGCCTGTTATGCTGCTGGACGACGTAATGAGCGATCTCGACGATAAGCGCCGTCGCCATCTGCTAAACTGGATACAGCGGCGCTGCCAGACGTTCATTACCTGCACGAACCTGCGTGCATTTCCCGATTCGATCCTGCAAGAGGCGAAGACCTTTCATGTTTTCGCCGGAACGGTAACGGAAGATGAGACCGGACGATCCGTCAAACAGCCCGCCGGAGAACAAGCGAAATCCGAAGTCGCGGCTGCAGTTGTCGCAGCAAACGGCGGCAGGGGCCGAGGGGCGGGGAGAACCGCAGGAAGCGCGGTCGAGCCGGCCGGGCTCGTTGCGGGTAAAGAGACCGAACCTGACGCTATCCCGACCGCCGGGTGATACGGGGTCGGGAGGGGGAATGCGCTCGGCCCGCGGCGCCTACTTCACGCAGCTTATTCTCGCAACCGTCAACGGCATGGAGAGCGCGACCAAGGTGCGCGAGAGCCTAGCCTTTGCCTATTGGGCGCAGGTTGCCGGCCCGCAGGCCGCGGCGGCCACGGAGGTTGAGGCGGTACGAGACGGCATCCTGTTCGTCCGGACTAAGAGCAGTGTCTGGTCCCACGAGCTGACGCTTCACAAGGAGCAGCTAATCACCGGCCTGAACCGCATGCTGGGTGGCCGGATCATCACGGAGATCGTCTATAAGGCGCGCGGGCTGAAGAAGAAGGCTCCCGAGCCCATCGAGCCCGAAACTCCGGACGTGGAGGAGCTTGACGCCGTGATGCTCGATCCCGCGGAGCTGGCCGAACTGCAGCAGACGATGCGCAAACTGACCGGAATAGAGTCCGACCGGATTCGAGAGGTCATGGCGTCCCGAATGCTGCGCGACGCAAAACTGCGCCACTGGCGCATAGAGCGCGGCTGGAAACTCTGCCGTCGCTGCAGCGGCCTTCACAAAACCGATTTCAACCTGTGCCCGCTGTGCAGGCTTTGCCGGTAAGGCCCGGTGTTTTCAACCCCCGGGCGCTTCTAAACATCCGGCGTGACGTTGTCCCAGGATTGGCTGTGGTGGGTGCGCAGCCAGTTCAGCGCGATATGGCGCTCGATCACGACGCCTCGATCCAGCCCGGCGGGCGGCTGTTCGCCTCGCTGGTAGGCCTCTTTCAGGGCCCAGTGACAGCGATAGATAAGGTCGGCCTCATCTAGAATCTCGTTCAGCGGGCGCAGTTCCGATCTGCCGATAAAGATGTCCGTGGTTGTGCCGGTCACGGTTTTCACGGCGCGGCGCACGTCGCAGATGGAAGTCGGCATGCCCAGCGCCTCGACGTGGCCCAGCGCCCAGAGCATTACCCAGAGGCATTCGTACTTCCACAAGAACTGCACGCGATCGGTCTCGGCAGGCTGCGGGTTGAGCAGGAACGCCTGCTCCCTTACACTCGCCGCGTCCCATAGCCCCCAGGCCTGGAGGAACTGCATGGCTCGCTGCTGCTCCAGTCCCTCCGCGCGGGCGGCGACGGTGACCAGGGCTGAAGCACGGCGGGCGACTTCCCACGGCGGACGAAGCAGACTCTCCTCTTCCGATTCGATCGGAGGGAGGGAATCCAGTACCGGAACTAGGTTTGACCGCAGGCGCTCCTCCGAGCGGGCCTTGCGGGCGAGCGCCGAGGGAAAGACAGCCCAGCCGGAACCCGGATCGGATTCACCGTCTTTATCAAGACAGAGTTTGCCCTTTGGATCCCACAACGCATCGTCGAATAAGAGCAGCGCATTGGATTCCGCCGCGATGGTGCGGGCAAACGTCTCCATGCGCTCGACGCACTCCGGAGGCCCGGACATCCTCAATATGCTGTGACTTCTCAGGATCTTCTCTTCAAGCAGCGCTCGGCGCGGGTCCATTTGGCCGCTGCCGGCCTCGCGAACGAAGGCGCACTGCTGCTGAAGCTGCTCCGCAAAGTCCGGACGCCGGATATCCGGCCTATCTACCTTCACGGTCCCGTCGGGCCAGCGGATATCGAACCGGATCCAGTTCGCGTGCTCCGTGTGACCTTCATCCTCGGCAAAAAACTGCACCCTTGCGCCTTCGACAGCCTGGCGTATTCGTGCATTTGAAAGCAGAGTACAGTTGCTGATAAAGACCGCGTAGCTGTCCGCCATCGAAGAACCTCCTAGTCCTTTGCCCAATCTCTTGCGCGCGACACAGCGCGGCGCCAACCTGCGAGCATCTCTTCGCTTCGATCCACACCTATCTTCGGTTCGAAGGTGCGATCCACGGACCATTGCGCGGCGATCTGCGAGGCGCTTTCCCAGAACCCAACCGCCAGTCCCGCAAGAAAGGCAGCGCCAAGCGCGGTTGTCTCGGTGACGGTCGGACGAACCACCGGCGCCCCGAGCAGGTCCGCCTGCATCTGAAGCAGTGTATTGTTGACCGTCATACCGCCATCGACTCGCAGCTCTTTCAACGTAATTCCCGAATCGGCCTGCATCGCCTCTACTACATCCACTGTCTGGAAGCAAACCGCTTCCAGCGTGGCCCGCGCCAGGTGAGCTCTCCCTGCGCCACGTGTCAAGCCCAGGATCGTGCCGCGCGCACGGGGGTCCCAATAGGGCGTGCCGAGGCCGGTGAACGCCGGTACGAAATAGACGCCGCCGCTGTCCGTAACCGAATTCGCCAGGGGTTCGATCTCCGATGCCGTCCGTATGATTTGCAGCTCATCACGCAGCCACTGCACTGCGGCGCCGGTGACAAAGACACTGCCTTCTAGGGCGTAGGTAAATGGAGTTCCGGCTGTCGGCAGTCCGGCGCGGGACCGCGGCGTTATTGTCAACGGATGCTCGGGTACGCGTGTGTTCGTACGCTCAGGCTCACCGGCGTCCTTCGTGGGCGCGAGGTCGATTGCGGGCCGAGCCAGTTGCCAGGCGACCGTGGTCAGCAGGCCCTGATTCGAGAAATGAGGCGTTTGGCCGGTGTTCATGAGCAGAAACGATCCGGTGCCGTATGTGTTCTTAACGCTGCCCGGAGCATGGCAGGCCTGGCCAAACGTGGCGGCCTGCTGATCGCCTGCCGCTCCGGCGATGGGAATGGCTCGGCCGAACAGTTGCGCGGAGGTCTCGCCGTATAGGTGGCTGCTCGGACGTACATCCGGCAGCAGTGAGCGAGGAATCCTGAGCAGCGCCAGAAGCTCGTCGTCCCAGTCGCCTTTCAAGATATTGAAAAGCAGTGTTCGCGAGGCGTTGGAGACATCGGTCGCATGGATACGGCCGTCGGAGAGTCTCCACATGAGAAAGCTGTCGATGGTTCCAAACGCCAGCTCTCCGGCTTCGGCCCGCGCGCGAAGTCCGCCGACATTGTCGAGCAGCCATTCCAGTTTAGTGCCGGAGAAGTACGGGTCCAGCGGCAGTCCCGTGCGCTCCCGGAACATTGGGGCATGCCCTGCCGCCCGCAGAGCTTCGCAGCGCGCCGCAGTCCGTCTATCCTGCCAGACGATGGCGTTGGCTATTGGCCTGCCGGTAGCGCGCTCCCAAACGACCGTTGTCTCTCGCTGATTCGTTATGCCGATCGCGGAAATCTGAAGCGAGTCGACGGCGTTCTTTCGCAAAACGCGCGATGCGACCGCGAACTGGCTCTCCCAGATGTCCTCCGGCGCATGCTCGACCCATCCAGGCTGGGGATAGATCTGAGGAAACTCCTGCTGTTCGATGCCGCGTACGGTTCCTGCCGCGTCAAAAAGGATGGCGCGTGAACTGGTGGTACCCTGATCGAGCGCGAGAATGTACTTTTCCATTCTGCCGGAATATACGACGGAGCGACCGGGTAATCCTGCGCAACGCTAAAATGTAGGGTGGGGGCTTGTCCCTCGCCGCATGGCAACAATTCGGGCGGCG
>JAYTEU010000636.1:0-4679 GCA_043734985.1 Chthonomonadaceae bacterium | reverse complement strand
TCGCGGTCGCGGATACGATCAAGGCCGGCTCCGCGGATGCCATAGCTGCACTGCGCAAATTGGGCATGGAGGTCGTGATGATCACGGGGGATAACCAGAACACCGCTCTCGCGATCGCCAACGGCATCGGAATCGACCGGGTCATGGCGGAGGTGCTTCCGGAACATAAGGCCGAGGAGGTAAAGCGGCTCCAATCGGAGGGCAAGATCGTCGCGATGGTGGGAGACGGCATTAACGACGCGCCCGCGCTCGCGCAGGCCGATGTCGGCATCGCCATCGGCACGGGTACGGACATCGCCATGGAGGCCTCCGATATCACCTTGATCCGCGGCGACCTGCGCGGCGTCGTCGAGGCGATACTGCTCTCCCGCGCGACGATGCGCACCATCAAGCAGAACCTGTTCTTCGCCTTCATCTACAACGTGCTCGGCATTCCGATAGCAGCCGGCATTTTGTACCCCGTGTGGCATATAATGCTCTCGCCAATGATAGCCAGTGCAGCCATGGCGCTCTCCAGCGTCTCCGTAGTAACGAACAGCCTCCGCCTGAAAAACGCCCGAGGTTAGAGCGCTAGAGTGACGATAAGTCGATCGAGCGCACGAGCGAATGGTTCCGTCGACGCTGTAGCCAAGCCCGAATCGGGCACAAACATGCCGGTCGCTTATTAGGGTCGCAATGCGGACGCAATTGATTACATTTCGTACGGTATTGATAGGCGTGATCGCCTATGGCGACGGGCATCCGTGCCGCATACCACCGAAGGCGATTTCCGAACCTAAGAGCACTATTCGCGTGACAGACCAACGCCGTACGTCACGTACACACGGCGCGGTTGGGGGGTACCGATTTAATCCCCGCTGAAAGGACACGAAAATGAGACGAATTACAACTATCCTGCAAACGATCTGCTTCGCCGGAGCTCTTCTCGGCGCCGCCATTCCGGGCGCCCTGGCCGGCCCGAAGAAACCTGTACCCGCTGTTAAGTACAAGGCACACTGCGGCATGATCTACTCTGCCGCGGACGCCAAGAAGAACCACTACATATGCCCGATGGATCACAAGCCGCTCGTGAAGATGACGGGCAATACCACGCATAAGAAAGGCGCAAAAGGCGGTGCGATGCACGGTATGAAGATGTAGTTTGCGGCATCGCGCTGGCGGGCGTCGTTTTCTACCCCTGTCTGCCGGAGCCTTCGAAACCCCTTATCTTGCGCCACCGCTACCGCTTCTACTTCAATAGCGCTGATCTTCAACAATTTAAGGGGCCGCTATTTATTGCTGCGATCGCACCAAAAAAATGCACGCCCCAGGCGAATGTTCGCCGGGGCGCACGAATTACAGGCAGCATATTTGCAAACAGCGCCTCTACGGCGATCCAACCAGACGATCTCACGTCACTTTTGAGGCAGGACTTGCAGCCGAAATTCGACCGTAAACGAATCAGCATTGGGCGGCTCTACTTCCACAACCAACCGGAAGCGACCAGGCTTCGAGAACCGTGTTGTCCACCCGTAAACCTGCGGCATATCCAGGTTCGACGCGGCCTTGCGCGGCGCCACGTCGGATTGCCCGCGTCCGTTCGACACGAACCAGCCGATCACTGACAGCTTTGGGACCGGGCGATCGTCCGGCTCCGTGGACGTTGTATCGTCGATTCTCACCTCTACGAGAGCATCCTCTCCCACGCGCAACGGCGCGGATTTTCGACGCAGGGTGATATCGAAATCACCGTGATGCTGGGTCGGCGAGGATGAAAGATCCACCGGACGCTCGACACGCTCGATGGGTGGCTCTCCCGGATCCTCGATAGTTACAGGAAACTCCACGTTGAAAGCGGCGTCCGCTCCCGCCAACACTCCCACAACGAGCGAATAATCCCCCGGTGAGTCTGGCGCGACCTCAAATGTATAAGCCTGTTCGCGCTGATTATAATTTGCGCCGACGGGACGCTTGGATCGCTCCCCTTTGCGCGATAGCCAGACACGGACCGCCGCGTCAGGTATTAGACTATTGGCCTCATGGGTATCCGTTATTCTCACGGCCATGGAAGTTGTCTTTCCTGCCGGGATCTTCGTCGAATCGGTCAGAAGCTCCACGCTATAGTCGCCGCTCTTTCGCGACCGTATTGCGCGCGACTTGTTGGCTTCGTTTACACGGTAATCGTCATCTGACGATATTCGCGGCCTGGAGGGCGTATGTCGGCGCTCCGCCGCCGAAGGCGTGACGGAATCTGGATCGTCCGGGTCCGGGCTGCCGTGCGCGTGGTGATCCGGGTTGCCGTTAGGGTGTGCATCGGCTTCGGCCTCGTGATCTGAGTGACTGTCTGTACGCCGTGGCAAAGCAGGCACGCGTATCGGATCGAAGGAAGCAGGGATCGTGCAAGCGGCGTTTCGGAATGCGGCGCGTTCCGCGGAGCTTAGCCTGGAAACCGAGCTTGCTATGTCTTCGGAGCGCACAGGTCCACTTGCTGTATCGAGCGCAGCGAACAGGTTCCGAAACGTATCCCCGATCCGCGTTCCAGATGTATACACCGGCATGACACCTGCCGCTAGAGACATGTGGTCCCGCAGCAGCGCAAGCCTCCATTGAGCCAGCCGTTCCGCGCTGCCGCCTGATCCCAAGCACTTGCGTGCCAGCTCGGGATCGATGGTCGCTATGATGTGAGGTGAGTGATCCGTATGTTCCTGGTGCTGGAGGATCACCAAGCCGTTCCGTTGCCCTATCGTGAACATCCGCGGGCTCATATCATGCGATTGCGAAATCTCTTCCAGTCGGCCGGCTATGATCTCAGCGCGGCGAGCTGGTGAAAATCCCCCGGCGAAGGTCGAAATCTCGAACATATCCATATTATGGCTCGCGACGATTCCGTGCTCCTCGCCGCCCACCGTGACGGACCGCCAGCCGAAATGGTCCGCCTGGGCGCCGATCGACGCGACTAGCAGCGCCGCTGCGACAATCCAAGTACGCATGCTTCAACCTCCAGTATTTGACCCGTTGGCCGGGCTGCGTGTTCGGAAATGGGCCTGGGGCGGAGCCAGGCCATTCACCGCCTCACGCCGCTTCTAATATCCGCGATCGTAATATCGGTGATCGTCGCTCGCCCGATGGTCGATGTACCGGTGTTCATCACTTGCGCGATGATCCAGGTACCGATGCTCGTCGCTCTGCGCGTGGGAATACGAACGGTATCCTTCCCGAGATACATGATCGTAATAGCGGCGCTCATCGCGGTCGGCGTGATCGTTGTAGCGGTGCGCGTCATCGTACGCGTGATCGCGATACCGGTGGTCGCTGTCACCGTAACCACCGTATCCGTAACCACCACCGCCGTAGCCACCACCGCCGTAGCCACCACCGTCGTAACCGCTATTCCTGCCGCCGTAACCGCCCTGGTAGCCGCTTCGATAGGTCACGCTGATACCAACGCCGCTGTGACCGTGGCCTCCGCGCCCATAGCTCACGCCAACGGCGTAGCCATCGTCAGCCCGGGCCGGGGAAGCGACTGCTCCTGCCAGCGCAAGCGCGGCGAAACCTAACATGAACGAGAAGCCCTTTCTTGCAATGGTCATAATTTCATTCTCCTTGTAGTTTAGACTTTGGGCGCTGACGCATCGATCGCGGGGTGCGAGCCGAATCCGTGACTTCGTTTCTGGACATTCAATACTCTGGTTCAGCGGCTGCTACATCTTCTCGAATTTGCCCGCCGCAGCGTTCTTGATAAACTTGGCTGGATCCTTGTCGAAACGGGGCTTACACCCGGCGCAGCAGAAGTAGTAAGTCCTGCCCTTGAAGGTGGTTTGACCAACTGCCGCCTTCACCGAGGCGATCTTGTCCCCCGTTACCGGACAGATCAGCGTCTCACTTGCAGTAGCGCCGTTCGCGAGACTGCGGTCGTTTCCCCGCCGCTTAATGTCCTGGGATCGCTGAGATCTTAGTTCGCGGCCATCGCCCGGTCGATCGGCGCTCTCGGTTCGCTGTGACCGTTGCTCGCGATTCTCTGCCGCCCGTTCTGCGCTCCGCGCTCGCTGAGATCGTTGGTCGCGACCCTCAGCTGACCGCTCAGTGCTCTCTGCTCGCTGAGGTCGTTGGTCGAATGGCTCGCTGGTACGCCGTCGCTGGTTAGGGCGGAGCTGCCAGTTCGATTTATAGTGTACTGACCCATCGTCATTCCTGAAGACCAAGGGGCGGTGATCGTTCGGGATATAACCGTAATCATCATCCGCTCGGGCGAATGTTTCTCCCGGCCCAGCCAGAAACAGACCTATAAAGCCGATTAGCGCCGCCGAAGCGACCATGTAGTTCCTCATGAATTCCTCCTAACGGTCCCTTAGTGTTATCCGTCGCCGCTGCCACGAATTACATCTTCAAATTTGCGGGCACCGCGCTCTCGACGTACTTGGCAACGATTTTGTCGAACCGGGTCTTCGTTAGCCCGCCCTCACCCGTCAATACGCTGCCAGTCGTCGCGGTCTTAGTAACCACGGTCGTTATAGCGATGCCGATCGCGGCGAGCGTCGTCCCGATAGCGGTGATCCTCTTGGTCCCGATGGTCCTGATAGCGGTGCGCCTCCCGCGCCTGATGGCTTCCGGAACCGTACTGCTCTTTCAGCCGGCGGTCGTTGTATCGATGCTGATCCCGAACGCGATCGTCCTGGTAGCGGTGCTCCTTCTCGTTCCTG
>JAYTEU010000635.1:0-4604 GCA_043734985.1 Chthonomonadaceae bacterium | reverse complement strand
ATCCGCCTGCCGCAGACACGCATCGTCATACTCCTGACCCAACGCAATGGCGCTCTTCGCCTCTTTGGGGCGAACCAATCGGCACGCCCGGCTTCCGTCTGCAAAGTATAGCAAAAAGGAGCAGCGACGGCAAGCGCCGGAAAGCGCGGGCCCAAGACCAGGCTGACAATGCCCTTTGGAGTGCGGCGACGTGTCGCTGCTTTCCCCGCGAAGACGTGTCTTCGCACCGCGCCGCACAGCCTTGGCTAGGAGCAGCAGCCCGTCGTGTCCGGCTGCGGCGATTTTGCATTCAGGGTCATTCCGTTCTCCAATCTCCGGGCCGCGCGGGATTGTTCGAGAGACCCCGGCCTGCCCCGCCTGCCCCGGCTATGTGTCGGGGGCTAGGTGTCGGGGTGTCGGGGTGTCTGCCCGCGGTTACTGCCTGCCCCGGCTACTGCCTGCCCCGGCTACGTGTCGGGGTGTCGGGGTGTCGGGGACCCTTTCGGGGAAATCCCGGTCTAAGGCTACCAAGCCCACCTTCGTGGACTCAATCTGCAACCCGCGCAGGCGGGTTTTGAAAACCGGGTACCCTTGGGTGCGGTACTTAAGTGCCGCGTCCCGAGAACTGAATGACCCTGTTTTGCATTGCCCCCGGCAGGAGAACCCGGCGCCGAGGTGGAAAAGCGATCCAAGTTAGATCGAGGGGGATCTTTTGCAATGAGCGTACTGACACCGCAAGAAGTCGAGCGTTTTCACCGGGACGGCTACCTCCCATTTCGGCGCGTGATCGACGATGCGACCGTCGCCGATCTGCGGCTAGCGCTGGACGAAGTCATTCGCGAGGAGCAGGCGCGCGAGGATCTCGGCGACCGGCCGCCGGAGTTTGCGTATGGGCACGACCGCAAAGCCACGGCGGCGGCGGAGCGGCCGGCGCGCGCGATCCATCAGTTCATCAATATGTGGAAGGTCTCCCCGCAGTTCCGCGAAGTCCTGGACAATCCGCTTATCACGGGCGCGATCCGGGATCTGATGGGCGTGGAGCCTATTCGGCTGTGGCACGACCAGGTGATCTCGAAACCTCCGGGAGACAACGGCCACTTCGCCTGCCACCACGACTTCTACTTCTGGCCGCTGGACCGGCCGGCGATGATCTCCTGCTGGCTGGCGCTGGACGATGCTACGCCCGCCAACGGGTGCATGCACGTATCGCCGGGCAGCCACCGCGACCCGCGATTCCAGCCGGTGGACTGCGACCTGTCGGAGGATATCCACCTCTCGCCTGCTGCGCTCGGCCCCGGCGAACCGGCGAGCCTCTACGCCGACGCGCGCGCCTGGCAGCCGGAGCAGACCAAGCCGGTCCCGCTAAAAGCAGGGGAGTGCATGTTCCACCACTGCCTGAACTACCACATGACGCCGCAAAACACCACTGATCGGCAGCGGCGCGCTTTCGTGATGATCTTCATGCCGGAAGGCACGCGCTACCGCCACGCGCAGTCGCCGAACCATCCCTGCACGGCGTATCTGAATCTCCACGATGGGCAGGTAATGGACGGCGAGACCTTCCCGTTGTGCGGCGTATGAGCGGTGGCGCCTTATCACGGATTTCACGGATAAACGCAGATTGCAAACGGCGCTTTCCCAACGGATTGCCGAGATTTTGGAAAGAAACCGGTGACGACTGCGCCGGATGGCGATGCGCTCCCAGGTTCGTCAGGATACCGCCGTGGGCTTGTGGTTCATGTAGTCTTTGATAAAGGCAGTCAAGTGTTTCAGGCAGGCTTCGATAAGTACTTTGCCTGCTTCGGCGGTGGCGGGGCTAGGGTCGCCGAGGAGACCGGTCCGACTTTTGTGGACGTGCCAGGTAGACCAGAACACCTTTGTCGATCCGATAAAATTGTCTCCGGCGAAGTAGTCGGTGTGGTGGTCGACGTGATCTACCGCCGTGTAGAGCGCGGGGTCGATATCATAGCCATAGTGGAGCATTACAGCGGTCTCGTCCTCGCCGCCGTGGATACTGCTTCCTGCCGGTCCGTTGCGTACCGCGTTGTACTCCGAGGCGCCGAGATAGAGGAAGTTGGAGACGGCGCAGTAGACGCCGTGATCGTCCGCGATCTCGCGCGCTACCACGCGCAGTAGCTCGGTGTGGTGCCCGTGTCCGTTTAGAATCAGGATCTTCTCGAACCCCATCTCGCATAATGAGCCGACGATCTCGCGCATCATGTCCATGACGGTACGCGTGCGCATCCGGATCGTGCCGGGCCAGCGCTGCATCTCCGCGCCGGAGTAGCCTGTCCAGATCGCCGGCAGAGTCAAGAACGGTATCGCTGTGTCTGCCTCGAGGGACTGGGTCAGGTCGTCCATGAAGCGCTGCGTGATGAAGAGGTCGGTCCCCGTCGGCAGGTGCGCGCCATGCTCCTCGATGGTGCCGATCCCCATAATCAGTAGCGGCTTGCGGGCGATTAATTCCCCGAGTTCGACGGACGTCAAAGACTCGAATCGATGCTCCAAGTGGGTTTCTCCTTGTTAGAGTTCTTTTCTACGATCCGCGCAATGCCGAGCAGTCCGGGATGTTCGCTGGGAGCTCGGACGAGGGGTTCGGACGTCCTTTGCGCCAGGAAGTCCAGCCAAGCCTGGCTTTTGCAAAGCCCGCCGGCGGCGATCGGCTTCCCGGTTCGTGTTCCCAGCCCGCGCGCTTCCGCCAGCAACTGGACGAATCGGGCGCGATAAATCTCGAGGATTGTTTGCGCGACCAGCTTCGGGCAAAGCGCTGAAGCTGCCTTCTCGAAACTCTCCTGCCAATCGCCCAGACGGAAGGGGCCGACCGGGAAAGCAGGAAATTCGTGGCGAGCAGGATAGACAACCGACTTCGTGGCTTTGTCCAGCATGTGCTCGATCCCCTCGGTAGGATAGACGCGATGGGCGAGCCACTCAATGACGTTGCCGCACTCGCCCTCCAGCCCGAGCAGGAAATAACGAGACGTGAGCGGGTCGATTCCCGCGATTTGGGTCTCCAGAATCTCGCTCGGCATGCTCTCTTTGCGCGCGTAGATCACCATCGCGGTGCCGAAGTTGCAGAGCACGCTCCCGGGTTCGTCCAGATCGACTCCGGCGGCAGCGCAGGTCTGATCGTTGCCGCACAGATAGACGGGAATGGCGTCCAGATCGAGGGCGCGACGGATTTCCGGCGTGAGAGGTCCGCTCCGCTCCGCGGCGGGGGCGACGTCCGCCAAATGTTCGACTGCAATGCCGGCGAGGCTGAGCGCAGTGGGCGACCATACGCGGCGGGTGATGTCGAAGAAGCCACTCATTCCCTGGTTTGTCTCGTCGCCATAGGCTATTCCGGTGAGACGGTACGCGAGATACTCGTTGAGCAGCAGGAGTTTGCCGATGGCGTCGCGCTCCATCCCTCCTTCGGCGAACCGGAGCATTACCTTGGGCAGAAACTGCTGACCCGTGAACCGCCGAAAACCGCAGTGCGCCGCGACATCCGGGATGGCCTGCGAGGCCCGTTCCGCCTCTTGTTCGGCCCGATTATCGGTCCAGACCACCGCGTCACCCAGCGGTGCTCCGGTTCTGTCCAACGCGATGTAGGTTTGCGCCTGTGAGGAGATACCGACCGCCTCGACCCGGCAGCCCGCCGCTCGCGCCGAGCAGGCTGCCCGTCGCAGCGCGGCTATTGCGGTGTCGAAGTACCGCTCCGGACGGCAGGTTACTCGACCGTCAGCCTGGTCCAGTTCGTAGGGTATGGAGATGGGCTCCGCGACCAGACCGGCCGGCGATACGGGCGCGGCCTTGAATGCAGAGGTGCCAAGATCAAGCGCGAGTATGCAGACAGGTTGCTCCATATTAGATCACGCCGTCGCGGCCAATTCGTGTATCTTCGAAAAAGTTATCCTCGGGAAGCGACGGCAGGGAGACTTCAAGTACGAGGGCATGGCCGCCGTCCGCCGCGAAGGAGTGCTTCCAACCGGGGGCCATTTTATAGGTTTCGCCTTCGGCCAGCGTGAGGGACGCGCCGTTCACCTCCATCGACACGCGCCCCTTGACCACGAAGAATGTCTCATCCTTGATCTTATGGTAGTGGAGGGGGCAGCGCTGACCGGCGAACAGGAAGAGAAACTTACCGCAATAGTCGTTCGTCCGGTCATTTACGATCCAATATTCGACCTCGCCAATGCGGGAGAAATCGTTTAGTCCGAAGTGGATTGCGAGCGGCTCTCCCGGCGGCATGGTGAGGCCCCAATCGGCCAGAACGCCCGCGGCGTCCGCCAGGGCGGCTGCCCGCTCCCCGCCCTGCAATTCAAAGTCCAGCGTCCAGTCGGCAGTCGGCTGTGCCATGCGTACCCTGGTTTCCTTTCCGTCCCTTGTCGCGGCAATGAATTGCCGGTCTAAGTTTACCAAACCCGCCTGCGCGGGTTGCGCAATGAGTCCGCGAAGGCGGACTTTGTTAACTCGGGTACCCTTTGGGTGCGGAGTTTCCCCGAAAGGGTCCCCGACACCCCGACACGTAGCCGGGACTACGCACCTAGCCGGGGCAGGCCGGGGACTCTCGGACAACCCCGCGTATCATAACTGGAGCACGCTGCCGTCCATCAGGCAGTCGGGGGGCGGGGTGTCACTTCCGG
>JAYTEU010000634.1:0-5807 GCA_043734985.1 Chthonomonadaceae bacterium | reverse complement strand
CTAAATCCGGGGCCTTCCGCTTCCGGTCGCAGGAGGACGACCACGCTCTGCACGGGCAGTTTGTACTTACGAAACAACAGTGCGGCGTAAAGAAAAGTGCGCGCATCGCCGTCCTCTTCATCGGAAGACTGAAATTCGATGTCCGTTAAATACGGCCCGTTCTCAGCACCGTCAACCCAAAGAACGCGGTCTGCATCCGCCGTGAGCGTCGTCAGATTGGAGTCCCGTAGGTGCGCAGACGTTCCCGGCAAGCCGACAAATCGAAGCCAGGCCAAGGGGTCGGTTTCCAATAGATGCTTTGTGGCCGTATCGAATGGTTTGTGCATTCCCGCTCCAATCGAAGCGCTCCAGTATACTGAGCAGAGTATACCTTAGCAGCTCTATTACCGTAGGGCAAAACGAGTCGGTGTCAGTCGTATATGCCTCGACCGCTTCATTTCATTGTGCGCGAAGTATTAACTTTGGAGAGCTCCGTAGCGTTTGCACTCAATCCTGACGATCTGCTGATAACGACCACGCGTGGCTCCGGCCCTGGCGGGCAGAACCGCAACAAGGTAGAATCAGAAGTCGTAATCACCCGCAAGCCGACGGGCTTGAAGGTGCGCTGCGGTTCCGAGCGCAGTCAGTACCAAAATAAACAGGCGGCGCTTGCCCTGCTAACCGCCCGGCTCTAGCACCGGCAGCAGACGCAGGAGCATGCGCACACCGACAGCCTGCACAGGCATCAGGTGGGTTCAGGACAACGCAGGGACAAAATCCGCACCATGCGAACTCAGGCCAACCAGGTCAAGTGCGAGCGAACCGGGAAAACGCTTCCCTACACGCTCTATGGCAAAGGCAACATCCTTTTCGACTAAACATAAAAGCCCCGTCCATCGCAGTGTTCTACGATGGACGGGCTTTTGATTGACCTCCGGATCTCTAAGAGAGTGTGAATAAAATCGCGAGATTCGCGCCCCCTAACCCCCGATTTCGGGGGACCGGCCAGCGTCAGGCACAAATCCTCCCCCAAAGTTGGGGGCCGGGGGGCGCTTTTTGCACACATTCAGAGTATGTTACGGCAGTCGTCGGGCTTGCGACAGAGCAGCGCTGTAGGCGGGCGCCTGGGTGACGTCTGTCGTATGGACGAGCCAGAATAGGGTCTCCATGGTTTCGTTTGGGCCGAGTTCGATCTTCCCATTGGCCTGAAGGTGGGCGCCTTCCTTGCCGAAGTCCATCCAGGCGGCGGTGTGGCGTGGATCGGTGGCGATGAGCAGGAGCGTATCGCCGGTGTCCCGGTTTTCCACGCCGGCCCAGCGTCCAGATTCGCCGTTGGCTTCAAAGCCGCCGCGCCGCCGCTGCCTTACTTCCCCGCCGCGCTCCCAGTGAAGGACGGTGTTGTCGCAGGCGCCGCCCGGCTGGGGCCAGGCCGCCACGCCGCTATCGAAGCTTCGCCGCGCGTCCGTGCGGTTGGTGTGGCGCAGGACCAGGGCCAGCGCGTTGCTGCCGGGCAGGGCCAGATAATCCAGCTCGATGCGCAGCCACGACCGGTCTTTGTGCGCCAGATCGCAGGCCATGCGCACGCCCTGCCAGCGCCAGCCCCGCTCGCCGGTCACCTCGATTCGCTCGCCGGTGAATGTTTCGCGCGGCAGGTTTGCGTCTCCCATCCAGTCATTGATCGGGTGTACGCCGCCGAACCAGGGGTTCATCCAGATGAACGGCTTCGCCGCCGGAAAGGCGCTAAGCAGATGGTTGACGCCGCCCGTCTCCAGCGCGGTGAGCGCCCCGAAAAACCGGGTCGAGAAGCGGAGCGTGAAACAGCCGGTATCGATCACGACCGTGTCCGCGTCCGGTTCGGAAACCTCCATGCGATTTCCGGCAGCCAATCGGACGACCGGGAGCCTGAGCCGCTCGGTAAGGACGTTCGTCTCGACTTCGGCCTCGACGAACCCCGCGCCGCATGCAGTCGCTAACCGGCCGGGAGCGGAGAGGGTCGCCTCGGCGCGAAACGGGCGGTCGCGGTTCACCTCTTCCATCGAGAACGCGGCAGGCAAGACTTGAAATGTATCACCCGAGGCATCCGGTTCAGAAGCGACCGTCCTCGCCCCTAATCTGCGTTCATCTGCGTCTTCTGCGGATAGACCTCTAAGCCGCAGGGCAGCCGTCAGTACATTGCCACGGCGGTTCCGCACGAGCAGCGTTACCGGCTCGCTCGACTCGCGAAGGAGGACCGGATTGGGCTCCGCAGCGAGGGTGAGAACGCGCCCGGGCTCCAAGCCGTCTTTTTCGACGATGCCGGATGGCTGCACAAGCCGCCGCCACCATGCCCGAACCGATTTCCAATCGCCGGGGGCCGCGACCAGCCAGCAGGCCGGAGCCTCTTTCGCGGAGTTCGGGGGCAGCTCGCCAAGATCGTATGTAAGGAGCGGCACGGGCTCCCACTCGACGGATTGGTGCGGCGAGCCCTGCCAGACCAGACCGCAAACGTGGCCCTTGCCTTCGGCGGCGTACCAGTTTTCCGTAAGCTGCGCCTGGTCCGAAATCAGGTCGGTTTCTCCGGACGGGAACTCCCCGAAGCTTCGGGCCGGCTCGCGAATCAGGCCGTGCGATGCGGGAGCGGCAAGCAACTCGTTCAGCTCGGTTCCAGGTCGCATTCGGATTTTGACCGACTGCGCCCGGTTGGCGTTGTTGACCACGCGCTGTTCGATGCGAACAAGCCCGCCGCCGGCAAGCGAAAAGGTGCGCTCAAGTGTAAGGCCGGTCGTCAGTTCGGGCGGTGAAGTCACGCGGAGCTTGACTCCCGCGGAGGTCGTCTCGACCTCCGCGGTATAGAGCGGAGGCCGCAGGCGCGTCGATCCAAACGGCGGACCGATCTGTACGCCCAGATGCGCGATCGATTGGACCTGGCCGGGCGCATAGAAGGCGGCGGCGCCGCCGCGCAGCTCCACTTCGACGCGCAAATCCGGCGACTCGAGGATCGCCTTCTCCGAATCAACCGTGTCAATACTCGCAAGCGCCTCGCCCGCCGCAAAGGCGCGAAAAGTGACCGACCGGGAAGAGTCAAAATCCCGAAGCGCGCCCTTTAAGTGAGAATCACGATCAGGAAGCCTAGTTGAGGAATCAAGCGGCCCGCCCGTATTGTCCTCATCTGCGGGTATCTGCGAAATTTGCGGACAGAGTTCCGGCCCGGCAGACGCGGCATCGATCCTGGCGTCATAGAGGAGGCGAGTTGCATGGACGCCGGGAGTGGAGGCGGCCACTTCGAACTCGCACTGGGTCCACGATTTGGCGGCCAGCCGGAAGGATTGGGCCGGATCGGGACAGGCTAGCGCGGGATGCGGCTGGAGTTTTAGCGTGCCGGAAATTGGCGCGTTCAGCCTGTTACGCAGCTCGACGGTCACCTTTTCGGAACGGCCGCAGAACAGGCCCTGCCCCGCGTACATGATCTCAATGGGCCGGACGACCTTCACGCCGGTCTCCAGCACGATGGGCTGGTCGCCGATGAGCAGGGTGGAGCGCACCAGGTGCGTGCGCTGCCCAGCGCGGCGGGGTGTGGCTTCCGGCGCGACGTGAAGGGTACGCGCGATCTCCGTCCGCTCCGAAATCGTCAGGCGCTCCTGAACGCGCAGGTCCAGACCGGAATCCGCTTCGGCGAGGAGCGTGATTTCGAGGGTCTTGCCGCGCTTCGGCTCGATCTCCCAGACGATCGGGTACGACTGGCCTGGTGCAGCCTCCTCGACGGGCACGGTGCAGGAGATCGCAAAATCGGGGGTTTCGATGCCGGTAAGGCCCGCCGAATCGGCCTGGAACGCAAGCTGTACGAAATCCTCTCCGGCGGCGAACCGGTAGAGATAGGCCTTCATGCCGCGCCAGGTGATATCGTCAGGCGAGACGGCCAGGTCACGCTCGTGGAGGGCGTACCAGTCGCGGCCGGCAAGAAACGCGCGCACGATCGGCGTCGCCAGCGCGGAGGGGATGAAGTTCCGCATGTAGACGTCGGTGTCCGGCACCCAGTTGAAGCCGGTCTTCTTGTAGAGCGGCACCGCCTTGGTATTGCCCGCCCAGGTGTTCAGCGTGACCTCGCGGTAGCCGCCTTCCGAGGCCCGCCGGACGACCTCCAGGATGAGCGCCTTGCCGACGCCCTTGCCATGGACGCTGAGACGCGCGCCCAGCAGGTCGACATACGCGGTCTCCTTCTGCCCTGGCTGCGCGTCGAGATCGCAGTAGCCCACGAAATCTCCGGTATCGGTGTCCTCCGCCACGAGTATCGCCAGGCGGCGCATTCGCCCTTTGCGCTCGCGGGTTCCGTCGGCGGTCTCCAGCGTGCCGCGTGTAAATCCGCCGGGCCAAGCCGAATCGAAGTCGTTGAACATCGCGGCGACCTTTTCGGCATCGCCCGCGTCGTCCATTCGGTAATCACGTACAACCACACTCACGGCACACCTCCTCGGCGCAAGAACAGCGCGACGCTTCCAGCCCGCCCGGGCTCATCGCGCCTGTACTCTATCGCGCGGGAGAGCCCGGTAGCTAAACACCTTTAGTTGGACGCTCGCCAAACGTATTGATGGCCCGGCATTGTCCCATTGGCCCACGCCACCATACAGCCCGTGGGATTGCCCCTTGAATGGATGAGGTAAGGCGGCTGCCTAGATTGTGGAGGCGTAGACGCCGGCGTTTCGCTCGGGATAGCTCTCGTAGATGTGCTCGAATACTGCCGCGCACTTTAGCTGGTAGAGCGGGGGCGTGTAGGCGCGGGGCAGGCCGGAGTCCAGCAGGTCCTCGATCGCGAGCTTTACCGTCGAGCGGGCGGCGGACTTCCGGCGCCAGTTCAGGACCAGGAGCGACTTGAGCCGCGCCAGAAGGTCGCGGGCGACTTTCTTCAGTTCGGCTTGCTCTTCGGTGGTGAGCTCGGGCGCCGGGCGGGTGAGAATGTCGAAGATCACCAGCTCTTCCTCTGACAGATTTTCGCGAACGTGTCGCGCTTCCTCGTCATCAAGGCTGTTGGAGAGCGTGAGCAGCTCTTCGAAGAGTTGCTCGATACTCCGGCTCCCTGCGTTGTAACTCTCTATGAGCGCCTCGAACTTCTCCGCGAAGTCGGTGCGCGTTCGATTGAGGCGAATCAGTGACTCCACCTTGGCTTTGATCGCCGACTTCAGCGCTTCGATTTCGGTGTTCTTGTGTTGCGATTTTTTGAAGCGCTGCGCCAGCGCTTCGAAGTTGATCTTGGACAGATCGATGGCCGGCGGCCCGGCTTCACGCACGGTGTGCCCGGTGATGGAGTCATCGAGCACGTCGTTGATCTGCCGCAGGATGTCGCTGATATCAGGCGCGTTGGGATTCAGCTTGACTCGGATTGCCGCGGCCAGTGTCGATATGCCTGCCACTCGTTGGGCGCACTCCAGTACGACCGGATCAGGCTTCACGGCGCTAAAGAGCGTGGCCACCAGCCGCTCATGGCTGAAGAACTCGCTACGCGTGGTCTCAGGCGAGATCAGCGCGTTGATGGCGTGCGCCACCGCGGCGAGCCGCTCCATGGCCCCAAGCGGCAACTGCTCCATGGCGGCCAGGTCGACACCATGGCTTGCACAGAACGCCGTCGCGCCGGCCACGGCGTCCCGGAGCGAAGCCGCCAGTTGCGACTTGTCCTTGAGCGGGTTCGTGCCGCCTTTGCCGGCGCCGTAGATGGCGAGTGCCTGCTCCAGCGAAGCGAAAACGTTCGCGTAGTCGACGATCACGCCGCTGTGCTTCCCTGGGAATACTCGATTAGCCCGCGCAATCGTCTGCATGAGCGAGTGATTCCGCATCGGCTTGTCGAGGTACACCGTCGA
>JAYTEU010000633.1:0-2097 GCA_043734985.1 Chthonomonadaceae bacterium | reverse complement strand
CGCACAAAGAGATCGCCCGCCTCCCCGACCGCCGGGTTCGCGGTGATGCCGGAGTTACCGTCGCTGCCGCCGCAGTTCGTTCCGACGATCAGGTTCGCGACGGACTGCTCGGTGCGCCGCGCCTCCGAAGCCCGTTTCAGCAGCTTGACGGTCTCCTCGATTCCTCGCTGGATCGTCTTGCGCACCCCACCCTCGTCCTGAATGACCAGCGTTGGCGGAGGCTGCGGCCGTCCCGCGCCGATCGCGCCCGGGCGAATTAGCCCACCGTTCTGGGCCAGGGCAAGCGCTTGGTTCACCTCGCAGCCCAGTCCGGTCAGCAGGTAGCCGCCGACGTTCGCGTGGTCCGCCATGCCGGCGAGCGTGCGCTGGAGCTGCCGGTAGTCCTCGCCGCCGCCCCACATGCCGCACCCGGTCTTGTGCGAGACCGGGAAGACGCCGTCGACACCGGGGAAATCTTTGAGGGCGGCGGGGTCGCGAAACGCTGCCGCGATGGCCTGAACCGTCGCCGCCGAGCAGTTGACCGTGGAGACGATTGCGACGTAGTTGCGCGTTCCTACGCGGCCGTCCGCGCGCAGAAATCCGGGAAACGTTCGGCGCTGCGCTTCCGGCACGTAGTCCACCTTCGGGATTGCCGTGCAGAACTCATAGTCCAGCTCAAGCGCGCCGCTCCCTTCGGCATGGCCCTTGCCGAAGCCGAGATTGCGAGTATGCACCCACTCGCCTTCGCGTATGTCGGCGGTCGCATACCCGATGATCTGCCCGAATTTGCGCACCGGGCGCCCGTCGACGATGGCGTGCAGCGCAAATTTATGCCCGGCGGGAACGTCGGCAAGCAGCGTGATCGCGCCTCCTTCAAAGCTCAGGACCGTGCCGCCCGCTATCTTCGTTTTGGCGACCGCGACATCGTCCCCCTCGCGCAATACGATCGCGGCGCGGCTCAACTCCTGCTCGTCTGCTATAGTCATGGACCTTAAGTACCTTTCTATCCTTCCCTATGCTTGTTATTCGCAAGGGGGATGGATTCTATGCCGTGTCCGACACCGAATAAGAATCCGGCACAATCCAATCACTATGAACTCCATTATGAACTCCATCGTGAACTCCATTATACCTATTGGCTCGCCTGGCGAACCATGCCCGGACGTTCTCACTCAGAACGCTCCGTGCGCTGCCGATCGACATTTGCGATGAGGCATTTGCGCTGCCCTGGTGAAAAAACAATAATCCGCAGGGTGCGATCGTCCAATTATTTAGATGTGGCGCAGGACGTGAAGGAATCAGGTAACTATACGGTGAAGCACGGCATAAGAGAACGACTGTACGGCAGCGCAGGCGTCCGCGTCTCGCAATCGGTTTGCGATCAGGAGGAAGTATGAGAAATTTGAGATTGGGCGGCGCAGTTCTAATGGTTGCTGCTTCCCTCACGGGCGGCATTTCCGCGATCGGTCATGCAAAACCGGTCGGCGCCCCACAGACAGACGGTAAGTCCGCCATGGAGCGACTACAGTTTTTGGTGGGCCGGTTTACCATGAAGCCGATTGGCTCGAAATCTTCAGATGGCGGAATGACCGTCGAGAACTCGGTCGCAGCGGACGGGGCATCGCTGCGGCAGGTTGTTCGGGGCAGTGGCGGAAGTACGAGCGAAAAGATGTGGACTTTCGATGCCGACAAGAAGGTGTACCATGTAAAACCCGTTGCCGAGGGAGATTCCGCTCCGGAAGTCACCGGTCAATTCGAGGGCGACTCGCTGGTTCTGGTGGAGGTATATCCTGCCAACGGCAGCACCGGTCTTTTGCCAAACGTTCACGACGGGGTCATCGAGATCGTCCGTGTCTTCCCCGGAGGCGCGGCGGATAAGGCCGGCCTTCACAAAGGGGACGTTATTACTAAGATCGACGGCAAGTCGCTGGGCGGAATGGATTATCCGAACTCGATGCTAACCGGTTCTCCGGGCACCGATGTGGTGGTCACCGTTCGCCGCAAAGACGTCGAGCACGACTACAACCTTCATCGCCAGAGCGCCTCGATGGCCTTCAAGAAAATACTCAGCCCACGGCGCGGCGGAGGATACCGACAGGTGATCTACCGCACGGATGT
>JAYTEU010000632.1:0-2680 GCA_043734985.1 Chthonomonadaceae bacterium | reverse complement strand
ACGCCCTCGATATTGGGCGTCGAGGTGGCGCGCATCGACTTCAGGGCGTCCAGATCGCCGGGGCCGGCCACTCCGCCCGAGGCTATGACCGGAAGATTCGGGACGGCGGCAGCCACCTGCGCCAGCGATATCAGGTTCACGCCCTGAAGCATTCCATCGCGCGCGATATCGGTGAAAATAAATCGTTTTGCGCCGAGTTTGGCCATCCGGGCGACGAATGCGGTCGCCTGCTCGCCGATCGCCTCCACCCAGCCCTGGATCGCGACGAAGCCGTCCTTCGCGTCCACTCCCACGGCCACTTTTTCGCCGTAGACCGTGAAAAGACCTTCCGCGAGCGCGGGGTCTTTTGCGAGCGCGGTACCGACGACTACCCGGGTCACGCCGATGTTGAGCAGCCGCTCCACGATCTCCGCGCTGCGGGCGCCGCCTCCGAACTGGATGGGCAGGCCGACTTGCCGGATGATCTGGCGCAGAACCTCCAGGTTCGTCGTGTTCGGCAGGCCCATGCGCGCGCCGTCGAGATCCACGATGTGAAGCCACTGCGCGCCCTCGGCCTTCCAGCGCTTCGCCACCTTCACGGGGTCCTCGGAGTAGGTTGTGACCTGGGCGAAATCGCCCTGGCTTAGCCGAACGCACTTGCCGCCCTTTATGTCGATTGCGGGATATAGGATCATGGAAAGCCTCTCGTCAGCACGAACTTACATTACGGGGTTCCAGGTGAGGAAGTTTCGGAGAATCTGGAGGCCTACGGCGCCGCTCTTTTCGGGGTGGAACTGCGTGGCGGCGACGCTGCCGGACTCGACCGCGCAGCAGAACTCGCCGCCGTAGTCGCTCACCGCGGAAACGACGGACGGATCGGCGGGAATTGGGTAGTAGGAGTGGACGAAATAGACGCGCGAACCGGCTTCGAGGCCGCAGAGGATCTGCGACTCCTTCTTCACATCGAGCACGTTCCAGCCGATATGCGGTACCTTGAGCCGTGGGGCGTGCTCGGATGCCGTCGCTCCGTCGCCGTCCTGCGTCTGTCCGGGGCCGATCACCGCCGCCGGCTCCTCGAAAAACTTGACGACCCGGCCGGTCAGGAGACCGAGGCCGCTGCTGATCCCCATCTCGCTGCTGGTATCAAACAGCATCTGCATGCCCACGCAGATGCCCAGGAACGGCTTCCCGCTTTCAATCGCCTGCACGACGGCTTCGTTTAGGCCGCGACCGTTCAAGTTGGACATGCAAGCGCAGAAGGCGCCGACGCCCGGCAGCACCACGCGGTCGGCGCGCGCGATGACCTCCGGGTCGCCGGTGATGACGGGATCGCCGCCCACGCGCGCCAGTGCCTTCTCCACGCTGCGGAGGTTGGCCATGCCGTAGTCTACTATTGCAATCATACAAGCCGTCTTTCTAATCGCCGGGGCCGTGCCCGGCGATTAGCGGGCGGCGGGCTCCAGGGTCGGTCCCTTGCCGGTCCGGTGCGCCTTCATGGGACCATACCGCGCGCCTGCCGTCGGGTCGAAATTGGCATCCGGCTGTTCGATACGGCTCTGCAGGGTGGTAAGCGTCCCGGACACCTGGCGTGTATTGTCGTTGGTCGTGAGCATAGCCCATCGCAGGGCTGCCAGCATTGCGATTGCTACGAGGAAAGTGATGCCGGTCTTCCCGTAAAGCAGGAAATTATTGGGCGCCGCCTCGGCTTCCGCTACGGGGTTCGGCTCCGACACCATGTCTCTGGTTTCGATCTTCATTACAGCTCTCTCCTGGTGTTGATTTCGAGTTCACCTTGGAAGAGCTTTAAACGCGGGCAATAGGCAGTCGGCAATCGGCAATCGGCAGTAGTGACTTCATATCCCGATTGCCGATTGCCTATTGCCGACTGCCTAGTTTACAATACTCCCTTTGTCGAAGGGATTCCTTTAACGCGCGCATCCAGCGCGACGGCCTGCGCGGTGGCTCGGCCGAAGGCTTTGAAAGCGGATTCGATTATGTGGTGGGTGTTAACGCCCGCCAACTGTTTGATATGCACCGTCCATCCCGCGTTCACGGCGACGGCTCGGAAGAACTCCGGCACGAGTTCCGTGGTGAAATCGCCGAGCATTGGGGTGGGCAGTTCCAGGTCGCAGGCCAGGTAGCCGCGGCCGCTGATGTCGATGGCGCAGAATACAAGCGCTTCATCCATGGGGACGGCGATATTGCCGACGCGCGCGATGCCCGCGCGGTCTCCAAGCGCCTCCGCGAAGGCCCTACCAAGCGCGATTCCGACATCCTCCACCGTGTGGTGGTCATCGATATGGAGGTCGCCGCGCGCCTCCACGGTAAGATCCAGCAGGCCGTGCCGCGCAATATGCGTCAGCATGTGGTCGAAGAAGCCGACGCCCGTCGCGATTCGACTGTCGCCTTCGCCGTCCAGCTTGACCGTAAGCCGGATATCGGTCTCGCTGGTCTTCCTATCTATAGTTGCCGATCGTTCGCGAACGTCCATGTTCTATTTTAGCCTGATTAAGCTGGAAAGCGTAGAGTAAACTCCGTAAAATTGTCAGGAAATCTCAACTGGCCGCGTGGCGCCGGCCAAACCTGGAGAGCAGTTTCACCCGCTCACTCATTCAGGCATAGCGGCGGATATACCGTAGGGTGGGGGCTTGTCCCCCGCCGTCCTTCCAATTCGCGAGCGGCCATGCGGCGGGGGACAAGC
>JAYTEU010000631.1:0-3869 GCA_043734985.1 Chthonomonadaceae bacterium | reverse complement strand
CTGCTGGGCCGGGTCGAGACCAATGACGTGCGCGCCGAGTGGGCAACGCCTCCCGCTGCATTCTTTTCCGCCCTAGTGAACCACACTGCCGAAGGTTACTATGCCGACCCCGGCCAGGGCGGCAACCGCGACCGGATTTCGTGGAAAATGATCGGGTTTAACGGGCGGTAGTCAAACTCTCTTCGGGGGGTCGATGCTGAATCAATAGAAGGATGGCCGATGGCTGATTATGATGTGATAATCGTTGGTGCAGGCGCGGGCGGCGGGATTGCGGCTGCCGTGCTGACGGAGGCGGGCAAGCGGGTTTTGCTGCTCGAACGGGGCGGCTGGATCGACTTGGCCTCGACCGGGCGCGATCACTTGCGCAACCAGCGCATATCGCTGTACGGGCATAACGCCGGGCCCGATATCGACGGAAACCCGCGCGTGTATGTCGATCCGAACGGTAATTCGGCTACCGTCCGGCCGCACGAGGGCGGGTATAACAACAACGCAGCGGCGGTCGGCGGCGGCACGACGGTCTACGGCGCTCAGTCGTGGCGTTTCATGGAGAAAGATTTTCGGATGGCGTCCACCTACGGAGTGCCGGAAGGAAGCTCGCTAGCGGATTGGCCCATCCGCTACGAAGACATGGAGCCCTACTATGAGCGCGCGGAGTGGGAGATCGGAGTCTGCGGCGAGGACGACGGCAACCAGTTCCAGGCGCCCCGGCGTAAGGGCTATCCGATGCCGCCGGTTCCGCCTACGATCTCCAATCGTATTCTGAAACGTGGCGCGGAGGCGCTCGGCTGGAGCACATTCACCACTCCGCTGGCGATCAACTCGGTTCCCCGCGCCGGGCGGGCTGCCTGCATCCAGTGCGACCACTGTGTCGGGTTTGCGTGCCCCTCGAATGCGAAGAACGGCACGCAGAACACCATGATCCCCCGCGCGCTGAAGACGGGCCTCTGCGATCTGGTCATTCACGCGATGACCGAGCGGATAGACACCGACTCGACCGGCAGGGTGACCGGCGTTACTTACCTCGTGGACGAGAACGGGCAGACACAGCGGAAATCGGCGACGGCGAAGGTCGTGGTATCCTCGGCGGGCGCAATCGAGTCCGCAAGGCTGCTGCTGAATTCGGCGACTGACCTGCATCCGCGCGGTCTGGGGAATGAGTTCGATATCGTCGGCCGCAATCTTCAGGGGCACTACTACCCTGGGGCGCAGGCGCTGTTTGGCGAGAAGTTGTACGATGGGCAGGGGCCGGGCGTATCCATCTCGCTAACCCAGTTCAACCACGGCAACCCCGGAATTGTCGGAGGCGGCATGCTTTCCGACGAGTTTATCAAACTGCCGATCATTTTCTGGTATCGCAGCCATCCAGGCGATATTCCCCGCTGGGGACTTAAGAACAAGGCGTGGATGCGGGAAGGCTACGGCCGGACCAGCCAGATCATGGGGCCGGTGCAGGATATCCCGAACCCGGAGGCCAGGGTCACGGCAGACGCTTCCGTACGGGACCGCTTCGGACTGCCTGTGGCGCGGCTGTCCGGCACGACGCACCCGGAGACCGTGAAGACCGCCGAGTTTATGCGGCAGAGGGCGATCGAGTGGCTAACGGCGAGCGGCGCGGAGAAGATATGGAGCGCCGTTCCAACACTGGGCCTGAGCGGCGGCCAGCACCAGGCCGGTACGTGCCGGATGGGCAACGATCCGCGAAGCTCAGTCACGGACAAGTGGGGCAGAGTGCATGCGCACGACAATCTCTATGTGATGGACGCCTCGCTCCATGTAACGAACGGCGGATTCAACCCGGTGCTTACGGTGATGGCAATGGCATTTCGGTGCAGCGAGCACTTGTCAAAAGCTTAAATCAAAGGGAGTGCAAAATCGATGATTATCGTCGTAGGAACGGTCGCTCAGTTATTATAGGGAGCTAAATAGGCGTGGCGTTCGGCATTGCGGCTAGCTCGCGGGCGAGCATTCGCAGAGGGTCTTTCTTACCGGTGGAGGCGATACGCGTATTGTCGGCCTGGTACTGGGCTGCGTAGGCGAAACGGTCCTGGTCGGTCTCATTCTTCAGCGAGCGATGGTACGTGCAGCGATCGAAGATACAGGCATCGCCGGGCTGGAGAGTCGGAAGGCAGATACCGTTGTCCGGCTCGACGGCTGCTTCCCGGTGGGAGCCGCTATACAGGTCGCTGGGGCGCGACGGCTGCTTGCCGCTCAGATGGCTGCGGGGCGCGATCCAGAGGTTTGCGCGCTCCGGCGTGACTTCGGACAGCGCGATGAAGACATTCAGGGCGTTGCCAAGAAGCTGCGTGTACTGGTTGTCCTGATGCCAGGGCAGGCCGGTACCACCGCGCGCGGGCACGACCGCGAACATTCCGTACCAGACTCGCGGTTGCGATTCGAGGATACGTTCCACGGTCTCCACCACGGAGGGCTCCCACAGGATCTGATGCAGGTCGCGATCTTTGGAGGGCTCTTTGTGCTCGAAGATTCGGGCGCACCAGCCTTTCCCCGCCTCGGGTCCCGCGTTGCGCCGGCCCGCCTCAAGAACACGGCTGACCGTCTCCACACAGACCAATCCGCGTACCAGGATGTAACCTTCGCGCCAATACTCCTCTACCTTGTCATCCGTCAGCATCGTCAGCCCCTCCAAGATTGACCGTGCAAAGCAGCGTTTCCAACGACCCGTGTGCATAATTGGCGGGCCGCACCCTCTCCGTGGATTGCGGCATACCGATGTCTTGCGCCATTCACACCAGGACTTCTTCCGGCCCAACCGGTTCCTGGTGAACTGCCGGAGAATTGTTCGGCATTCTCCAGCCCGATCCCTCCGCAAGATTCACGGGATCAGGGCTATTCAGTTCTCCCTGTGCGGGCGAATGAATTCGCTGCAACCAGTGCTCGAAGTGTCCCTTCGGACATTAAAACAGCAGTCGCCGTAGGGTGACTTTGGGCCCTTGTTGCAGCGGCTTGAGCCGCCCGCCGAGAACTGAATGACCCTATCACGCGCTGAATTTGGCGTCACCGGCTCATAGCGCCCGGCTTCTTGTCGGGATTGGTTGGACCTGGCGAATTAGTGGAACGGATTTCGGTGACGAAGCGGTAGTGTCCAAGGATCTTCCAGCGCGTAAGGCAGTTCTCTTCCACACCCCCGTATTCGCTATGGATCACAAACGGCACGCCTCCCGGGTCGAGTCCGTCAGAGATTACTCCGATATGGTCGCGACCGAAGATCGTTTTCCAGCAAACGATGTCGCCCGGCTGCCATTCAGCCAGGGCGCTCGCTGAGGTATCGCGCGTGAGGACCAACGTGTGCCGCGAGAGGTAGCATGCCAGGTTCGGTACACGGCGATGATCGATGTTTGTGTCGAGTTCCTTACTGCGATAGCGAGGATATAAGGCTCGGTTCATCGCCATGTCCTCGTGAACGAACTGCTGTAGATCCATTCCGGCCCCTCGCGCGGCACGGATCACCACATCGGTACACGCGCCACGATCGCGCGGAAGGTCGCCGCTCGGGTAGACTATTACATGGTAGGTACCGTCGTAGTGCGTTCCGATCTGGACTCGGGCATTATCTACAATGCACGCCGCAAGCAGTGTTTTCGGAGCGACACGGCGCACGAGACGATGCTGATATACACTGACTGCATAAACCATGAGGATTGACATGGCTAACACCAGTAAGGCTCGCCACTTTTTGCGCGGCACGGTAATCGCCCCCATGGTTATTGCTTCCTTATCCGACCGCTATCGTTTCGCGGCACGGACTATTCTGTGCCTCCGGCCTCCTGAAGGAGGGAAGCCACCTCGGCATGGCCGCGTAGACGAGCATAGGTGAGGGGGGTGCTGCCGGTCTTCGCGCGCACATT
>JAYTEU010000630.1:0-4025 GCA_043734985.1 Chthonomonadaceae bacterium | reverse complement strand
CGGCGCGGCCAGCTTTCAGACCCCATTATGGATCTCTGGTCGAAGGTCAATTGGAACCTGCCGAAGACGGAAGAGCAGCAGCGCGCCTTCTTCGATCTGATGATCCCGCGATTCGACCACTACCTCTCCGCCTCGGATATCGCCGCAATCGCCGACCCCGCTAGGCTCGCTAACGTGGCTCGCGAAATGGACGCGGCCTGGTACCTGGCGGATAGGCTGGGAGACGTGCTGCGCTCCAACCCCGACCTGCACCAGGAAATAGTGCTTCTTCACTATTTTCCGGCCAGGGCCGCCAATCCGCTGGAGGAGCGCTACTGGGTTCAGAACGTGGAGTGGATGCTGACGTACGATGGTACCCCGGGCGGGGGAACCCAGGCGGCCGGACTTCAAGAGAACCGCGACGGTGCGGATGCCACGCGCCCCCGCCGAAAGAAGAAAGCCGCTCCAATCGGCGCTGGCGCCAATCTTAGTACCAGTCCCAGCAATTGGGGGACGGAATTGGTATTTGCGTCCGGAGGACGCCGGGTACCCCTTGGGTGCGAAGGCCGGGTACCCTTTGGGTTTGCCGGGTCGTTTATCGGCCCGGCCAGGTTACCGGCTCTGGGCTCAGTCCCGGTTATGTATTCGAATCGGCCAAGCTCAGAGCGACTTCGGCTCGTTTCGGACGATACCCAGCCTCCCGCCGCCAAGCCTGCCGCCCCGACGCAGCCGGACCCGGTCGCGAGCGCGAAAGACCGGGCGCTCCAGCTCTACCTCGACCAGTTGAAGCCGGAAGCCGACCCTAAGACGCGAGGACTTGCAATCCGAATGGCCAATCAGACGGCCCTGCGCAGCAACCCGGAGGTGCTTCGCGCGCTCGAAGCCGCACTGCCTCACGAGACGGACAAGGAGCTGCGGACCATCATCGAGAACGCGCTCAAGCAGAGCGCAGGTAAGTTTATCCCCGAGCTTGTGCTGGCGCTCAAGGCGGAGCACGATCCTAATATCCAATTCGACTTGGCGGGCGAGCCGGTCCTGACGCCGGCCCAGCAGGAGGACATCGTCTATTTTCGGGACTACGTTATGCCCGAGCTGAATCGACAAAAGCGCACGGATCAACAGGCGTGCATGGGCTGCCATGGCCTGCCGGGCCGTGTGCCGTCCCTGTCGCTGCGCTCCCCCGACAAGTACGGCTACTCGTCCGTCACGGACCTTCTGTCGAATTATCGCGCGCTTCAAAAGCGGGTATTGCTAACGGATATCGAGAAGAGCAAACTCCTGCGCAAGCCGCTTAATATCCAGGATGGCAAGGAGGACGGCCATCAGGGCGGGCGCCGCTATAGCCCAACGGACCCCGGCTATCTCATTATCAGACATTGGGTGGAGAACCAGGCAGTCGTGCAGAAGCTGCCGGAGCCTCCACAAAAGGAACCGACGGCCTCCGAGCCGGGGAAGTCAGTGGGAGCGCCACCGGATTGAAGCCGCCTACCGATTGGTCGATTGGCCTGTAAGATATACCATGACCGGAATTACCAGGCGCCGGCCGCTTGGACTCTGGATCGTGACATCTGTCTGAAGTGATCCCGGCTTGGTCTGGTCAGTTATCGTAATTTCCAAAGTGGCGCTGGCTGGAGGAGCCTGTACAGGTGGGATCTTCAGTTGTCGCCCATCTGGCGCTAACGGTGGTGACACCGACGGTACGCTGCTCGTCTTGAACGGTACAATACGGGCAGTTATGCACGGGTGGCCGCAAGTGACCTTCCCCCAAATAGCGGTGAGCGACAATCGAGTGCAACTGGCAGTTCGGAGCGAGACAGATGACAAGTGATGTAAAATGCAAGTCGACGGACGCGCGATTTTCGCGCCGACGGTTTCTGGCGGAGAGCATCGGCGTGGCCGGTGCATTCGGCGTACCTGCCATCGTGCCCGCGAGCGCGCTGGGGCGCGGCGGCAGGACGGCCCCCGGCAGCCGGATCGTGATGGGGCATATCGGCGTCGGTGGGCAGGGGATGCAGCACGTGATCGGCGGACCCTGGACCCAAAAGGGCGGAATGACGGGCCGAGACGATGTGCAGGTGGTGGCCGTCGGCGACGTTAACAAGCAGCGACTCGAAAATGCGCGCGGGACCGTTAACCAGAGGTACGGCGACCAGGGCTGCAAAGCCTACACGGATTTCCGGGAACTTCTGGCAAGGCCGGACATCGACGCCGTCTTGATTGCGACCGGCGAACGCTGGCACCCGCTCATCTCGATGGCGGCGGCAAAGGCCGGGAAGGACATCTACTGCGAAAAGCCTACCTCCGTCACCATCGAGGAGGCGATCGCCCTGCGCGAGACGATCCGTCGATACGGCACAGTCTTCCAGCAGGGAACCCAGCAGCGCTCCAGCTACTCCTTCCGGTTTGCCTGCGAACTGGTTCGAAACGGCTACATCGGCGATCTTAAGGAGGTGGTGGTCGGCTGTGGCGGGCCGCCTGCCTATAAGGAGTGCGACCTGCCTGCTCAGCCCACGCCCACGTGGCTCGATTACGATATGTGGCTCGGGCCGGCGCCGTGGCGGCCCTACAACGACAACTTGGTGGGCAACTGGATGGCGTACCGGGACTTCTCCGGCGGAGAAATGACTAACTGGGGGGCGCACCATTTCGATATCGCGCAGTGGGGCATCGGCGCGGAGCTGAGCGGCCCGGTCGCAATCGTGCCGCCGGACGGCAAGGACGTCAAAGTGCTGACCTATCATTATGCGAACGGTGTCGTGCTCACCCGTGACCCGGAGCGTACGGCACGTGAATCGCCCGACGGCAACGGCGTTCTGTTCGTGGGCACGAAGGGTAAAGTCGCGGTGTGGCGCTATGACTTGAAGACCTGGCCGGACAGCCTGAAGACCCAGAAGATCGGACCGGACGGCCTGCATCTGCACTCCGCGGAGAACCACCACACCGACTGGCTTGACGCGATCCGAACCCGGAGCCGTCCCGGCGCGGATATCGCGATCTCGTCGCGATCCATCAGCGTTTGCCACCTCGGCAATATCGCCTACGAGCTGGGCAGGCCAATTCAATGGGATCCCGCGAAGGAGCAGTTCATCAAAGACCCCGATGCCACTCGGCTCCTCGCGCGAAGAATGCGCGCGCCCTGGCATATCTGAACCCGTGGCCTTTGGATTGTCGGGTATTAACGTCATACAATCTCAAAACCCGATAAACCAAAGGCCGGAACAACCGAACACACTCAATGATGAACAAATTCAATTGCCCAATTACGCTTGCCGCTTGCCTCGTTGCCTGCCTCGTTGCGCCCGTAGTCGTTCGTGCGCAGGGTGGCCTGGGCAGCTTGATCCCGGCACTGAAGAGCTACCGGTATGGTCAGAGCGCCGCGCCGCTGGATGCGCTGACGGCGCTGGTCTCCGAGGCGCGGGCGTCTGCCGAGAAACGGCGGGAGACGGCGCGGGCGCTTGCCTCCGTGCTCACGTCCGATGCCGCGTTCGAGGCGAAGCAGTTTGCCTGCAGGCAGCTTGTGTTCATTGCGGGGGACGACGAAATCCCGGCGCTGGCAGGGCTGCTGGCGGACAAAGAGCTTGCGCACTATGCCATGCTGGCTCTTGCGCGGATCGGTTCGCCCGCCGCCGCGGATGCGCTGGTTCAGGCGCTGCCAGGGACTAATGGCCACACGGAGATCGAGATACTCGACACGTTGGCGGATCTCCAGGACCGACGAACGTCGGCTGCCGCCTCGGAACGTATTCGCACCACCGACGCGGAACTGCGCGATGCAGCCGCCTCAGTCCTCGCAAAGATCGCCGATAAGCAAGCCATTTCCGCTCTTCGGGCTGCTTATATGGGCGCATCCGGCCCGGCGCGCGAGAGCTTCGGTCATACGCTGCTTGCCGCGGCGGACAACCTTCTTCGGCGCGGAGACAGCCAAAGTGCGCGGAGCGTTTTCGAGTTGATGGACGCCAATCCCGTTAGCCCGATCCTTGCCGCTGCCGCCCTGCGTGGAATCACTGCTGTGCAGGGCGAGGCCGCGCTTCCGCTGCTGCTTCGCG
>JAYTEU010000629.1:0-5459 GCA_043734985.1 Chthonomonadaceae bacterium | reverse complement strand
CCGTTTTGATACTCAATTTTGGCCCCTTTCGATATTTAGTTTTGGTCCCACCAGGTTCGGGCAATTGGCGGGGGCACGTGTGCTTCCTTTATCCACTCTGTACCTAGACAGCTTCGATTATCGAAAGAATGGCCCTAAATGCCATGGCCCCGTCGCCGGAGCGATGGGGCCACACTGTTCATTTGCGGTTCGGTTCCAATATCTGACGTGGCTTTAGATCAGCGTCGTGAGGCGGCCCGTGCTGTCGCCGAGGGTCTCGGCGTGGACGCCCATGCGGTCCAGCATCGAGAGGAACAGGTCGTTCAGCGGCCTCTCCTGCGGGAAGCTGATGTGTCGGCCCTGCTTGATGGTGCCCGCGCCGCCGCCTGCAAGCACTATCGGCAGGTTGTTGTGGTTGTGGCGGTTGCCGTCGCTGATGCCCGCGCCGTAGACGATCATCGAGTTGTCGAGCAGAGTTCCGTCGGGTTCGTGGATGCTGTCGAGCTTCTCCAGGAAATAGGCGACCTGCTCCGCGTGGAACTTGTTGATCTTGGCGACCTGCTCCAGCTTATAAGGCTCGCCGCCGTGGTGGGACATATCGTGGTGGCCTTCGGTCACGCCAAGCTCTTTGTAGCTGCGGTTGCTGCCGTCGTTTGCGATCATAAAGGTGCAGATGCGCGTTAGATCGGCCTGGAACGCCAGGGTCATCATGTCGCACATGAGTCGGATGTGCTCGCCAATATCGCGCGGTACGCCCGTCGGAATTTTGGCTCCGGCGCTCGGATCGGCGTTCAGTTTCTCGACGCGCACCAGGCGCTCCTCGATCTCGCGCACGCCGACGAAATACTCGTCCAGCTTGGTCTGGTCCTTGGCTCCAAGGTGTCTTTTGAGTTTGTTGGCGTCGTCAAGGACGAAATCCAGGACGCTGTGCTTCAGGCTCTGACGGCGCTGCCGGCTCTCGGCGGTCTCGCCGGGAACGCTGTTGCCGAACAGGCGCTCGAACACCGCGCGCGGATCGACTTCGTGGGCGTTGGGCGTACTCGGGCCGCGCCAGGAGATGGAGGAGGAGTAGGCGCAGCTATAACCGGTGTCGCATGCACCGGCCACCTGACCGCGCTCGCAGCCCAGTTCCAGCGACTCGAACGGGGTCTTCTTGCCGACGCGCGCCGCCGCTACCTGATCGACGGAGATACCTACCTGAAGGTCCGCGCCGTCGGTCTTGCGCGGATGGCAGCCGGTCAGCCACGCCGCAGTGCTTCGCGCGTGATCGCCGCCGCCGTCACCGAGCGCGAAGGCGTTGTGCTGGGCCAGGCCCGTGAGGACGGAAATCTTATTCTTGACGTTCTTAAGCGGCGCGAGCGTGGGAGACAGCTCCAGCGCGCCTTCGCTCGTCGGCATCCAGTTCGGGACATGCACCCCATTCGGAATAAAAATAAAGGCCATGCGGTTGACGCGCGCCTTGGAAGCCGACTGCGCCGCCCCGAAAGCTTTCGGGGGGAGCATCGCCTCCAGCATGGGGAGGGCCATGGCTGTGCCCAATCCACGCAGCAGCGTACGTCGTGATATCGGTTCGAACGGCATGTGTGTCAGTCCCCTTTGTCCCTGCGCTGCTCTCGGAACGGCTCGCTCTTGACGATGGCGGCGACCAGTCCGGAGAATCGGCTTCCCTCCTTTATTGTACCGTTAACTACCTCGTCCATGTTGCATTTATCGGTTCGCGCCAGGCCCCTTCCCAGGGCATAGGTCATAAGTTTTTCGGCGAGGCACCGCATAAACTGGCTTTTCTTGGCCATCAGTATCTGCTTTAGCTGCGCGGGGCCGCTGAACTTCGAGCCGTCAGGCAGAACACCGCTAGAGTCGATGGCCGCGTCGCCATCCGTGGCGCGCCACTTTCCGACCGCGTCGTAGTTCTCAAGGCCGAATCCGATCGGGTCCATGCCCGCATGGCAGCTTGCGCAGATCGGGTTCGAGCGATGCTGCTCCATCCGCTGGCGCAGCGTCCCAACGAGCGGTCCCTGCTTGTCGTCCGCCAGGGCGGGCACGTCCGGCGGAGGCGGAGGCAGCGGCGTTCCCAGCAGGTTCTCCATGACCCACTTTCCCCGCTTGACCGGGCTGGTACGCGACGGGTTGGACGTCACCGTCAGAAGGCTCGCCTGCGTCAGGATGCCACCGCGCTGGTCGCCCGAGAGGGTGACGCGCCGGAACTCGCCTCCGCTCACTCCCTCGATGCCGTAGTGCTTTGCAAGCTGCTCGTTCAGGAACGTATAGCGAGCGTCCAGGAAGTCGAAGAGGTTGTGGTCCTCTTGAACGATCGACTGGAAGAACAGCTCCGTCTCGGTCTTCATGGCCTGGCGCAGCCCGTCGTCGAAGTCGGTGAAGCGCTTCACGTCCGGCGAGATGCTGTTCAGAAGTCTGAGCTGCAGCCACTGTCCGGCGAAATTCTCCGCGAGGGCGCTGGAGCGCGGGTCTTTGAGCATCCGCCTGGCCTGCGCGGCGAGCACCACCGGATCGTGCAGGCGACCCTTTGCCGCCAGGCCAAACAACGCCTCGTCCGGCATCGATGACCAGAGAAAATACGAAAGCCGCGAAGCGATCGCATAGTCATTCAGCGCGGCTTTGCTCGCGCCGTTTTTCGGAGCAGGGGTCTTTAGCGCCGCCGGCTTCAGGCCGGACTTGCCCTTTGCTTTCACCACCGGCTGTACGACTGAGGTGACGCCGAGGATCTCGGTCTCGACGCGGAACAGGAAGTTGGGCGAGCACATCGCCGCGGACATTGCGTATTCTAGGGACTGCTGGAAATTCTGTCCTTGCGCCCTGGCCAGGTCAGCGTACTTGACCAGCTTGTCGACTTCGTCCGGAGCTGCCGGACGGCGATAGGCGCGCCTGGCGAATTCGCTGAGAAACGTCCGGGCCACGGCGGGTCGAGAGGCCTCGTCCGGCTCGGGATTGCCAAGCAGCTTCATCAGCGGCGAGGGAGCTTTCGCGCCCTGAAGCGGCCCAACGATCGTCAACTCCCGGACATTCAGCTTTCGGTCTCTATTGCGATTGCGATTCTGCCGGCCCGTGGCTTCGCTGTCATCGTGAAACGGGTTGGTGAAGACGATGCCGAAACGGTGCTTCCCGGCTGTTACGGCGAGTCGTGCTTCGTAGTCCCTTGGATTTCGAACCTGATTTCCAACGGACTTGACCGCAATCTCTCTGCCGTCGAGCATCATCTGCATTTTGGCCGCTTCGGGCCCGGCCTGGCTCTGCCACGCCGGCACGCGCAGAATATACTCGGCCGCAGTCGGAAAGGTGTAGTCGCAGTTGATCTCCGAATTCGCGGCGCCGAGGACGGCGTGGTCGCCCGTACGCACGCTTTGATTGACGTACGTAAGGAGCGTAGGTTCAAAAACGACAGGCCGAACCATATCGTCCGGGCTAAGGAACGCGGCATGGGCCACCTTGCCGGCCGCGGCGAGGTACTTCTCCATCAGCAGCGGCGAGATCGAGAGAACGTCGCCGATGTTGTCGAAGCCGTAACCCACGTCGTCGTTCGGGAAACCATCCGCCGGGCGGATATCCACGCCGCAAAGATCGCGCATGGTGTTGTTGTACTCGGCGCGGTTCAGCCTCCGGAGCGTGACGTGCCCAGGATCGTTGAGGCTGCAGTCCGCCGCCGAGGTCGTGCTCTGCACCCAGTCTACGAGGGCGTCCCGCTGCGCTTTGGTCGGCGCGGGGCTGCCGGTCGGGGGCATGTGGCTGGAGGCCACGTTCTGCGCCACCCGGTCCCAGGCGCTCCGGTTGCCGAGCACGGCGCCCGCATTTTTCGCGCTCGAAAGATCGATACCCGCCGCCGCCGCCGTGCCTGCGTGGCAGCCCACGCAGTACTGCTTTATCACCGGAAGCACAGTTCGCGTAAATCCCGCATCGGCGCCCTTCGTGTCCGGCTTCGCGGCTGACGTAACCACCGTAGGCTGGACCCTCGGTCGCGACTTGCCCTGCGGACTGGCAGCGGCAACCAGGAGCGTGGCGGCCGGCAGGATCAGGGCGAGCGCCAGTATGCGGGAATGAGCCCCAACCACGAAGCGAATAGGTAATTTGTTCAAGCTTTCGTAGTCCTTATAGTCAGCGTGATGCGCTGTTCTCCACACCACGATCATTATACAATACACCGGAATTGATTGTAGCAAGTCGTTCTGAAGAATTCCCGCCGACGTACACCACCAGCCGTCAACTGCCCACCACGCTGTATCGGGCCCTAATTGGCTCGGACGACGCGAGCGAGGATATGGGAAACAATTCCAATGCGGGCCGCGTCTACATTCCGATGCTTCCGCTGACCTTGCCGCACAGCCCGGCGCGAACAGCCGTCGGCACGATTGAATCTTAAGGATCGAAACTCCAATGAAAACTCGAATCGCCGCGATTCTCATGCTGCTTGCCGGAATGGCGCCCGTCCTGCCCGTACAGGCACAGGATCCCACTCCCATAGAGCAGACCACGAAAAAGACGACCACTACTACGACCACCACGAGTCCGACGCCGCCCCTTGCCAAGAAGGTGGTCAGGCACACCCGGCGGACGCGGCGAACGCACGTTCACCGCCACGTACACACTGCGCCATCGGACGCGATCACCGTGCATACAGTCATTCGCCGCCAGCCCGCCGCCCGCGTCCGGGTCATCATTCCGTAAGTCTGCGCTCGAACTGCGGCCGAGCGAATGTGCTCGGCCGCCAGCCCCTAATCCAATCCATCCCTCGTTCGCTCCAAAGACCTAATATTGCCAAGACAATAATTGTGCGTGCGGTTGCAGGATATTCAGAACATCCGTTGAATATAGTATGCACCAAGTCGGGATTTGTCCGCAGTAGGCTCGGGCGCAATCGCCGCCGTTTCGATTGATATCGACGTGGATATTTCAGGACGGCCAGGCGCTCCGATCGTCTGGTCCACCAACTGATCTGCGGCGCCACTTCCCTGCCTGCGAATCTGATTTCGGACTATCTTTGGAGGACGCCGGTGAAAAAACAAAGTGGTTTTACCCTCATCGAACTGCTCGTCGTCATCGCGATTATCGCTATTCTTGCGGCGATACTCTTCCCGGTTTTTTCGCAGGCGCGTGAAAAGGCGCGCTCCATCTCCTGTCTCAGCAACATCAAACAGACCTCGCTCGCCACCGTGATGTACGTGCAGGACTACGATGAATCCTTTCCGATCAACCTCTATCTGGGCAATACGGGCAGCGTCTGCGTAATGACGTTCTACCAGGAGATCGCGCCCTACCAGAAGAGCGGCCAGGTCCTGCGCTGCCCGTCCGACGCGAACCCGCTCGACTTCCCCAAGGCCATGTCCGTGGTCGGACTTCCTCCGCCCTGCCTCGCCACCCCACCCCTGACACTGGTAAGCTACCAGCCTAACTACGCCGTGATCGACGACGGCGACCCGAACGCGCTGTTTCCAGGCGAAACCACCCGGCCCGTCAAAACGATGGCGCAG
>JAYTEU010000628.1:0-9387 GCA_043734985.1 Chthonomonadaceae bacterium | reverse complement strand
GAAGAATTTTTGCAGGATGCTCAACTGTTGCCGCAGGTCGGGGCCGCCGCCTCCGGGTGTTGGGGGAGTTACCTCGGCTGCGCCCTGCGGGCTTTGGACCGTGAAGGAGTAGTCGAGGTTGTTATAGAGGCCGCCGCCCGCCATCAGGAAGTCCCAGCCCTCCGTGCGGTATGGGAGGTCGGCGGATCCCTTGAAGCCGGTCTCGTCGAACCCGATAACGCGGCGCAGGTCGGAGTTGCGCGCCACGGCGTCCGGCGGCGAGGCGTAGTGGAAGTTCAGCACGGAGACTTCCGGGTCCGGGTCCTTTACACTGGCGGAGCCGTTTGCGATGTTCTGCGCGATGAGGTGGCGGACGCCTGTCTTCCGCTCCTCCTCGGCGAGGACGCCCGAAATGTGCCGCTGCCACGCGAGCGTAACACCGCCGAAGTAGGGTTCGTTGCAGATTTCGAAGATAACGTTGTCAAAGCCGGCAAGCTCTTGGGCCATCTTCCGCGTCAGCGCATTCTGCGTGTCGGTCAGATCGGCATGCTTCAGCGCGTAGACGTCCTCCCTTCCGCTCCGGCCGATGCCGTTGACATTGTTGCGCTCGTTCATCGGGCTCAGGCTCCACATGCTCTCTTCATAGAAGGGACAGAACAGCGATATCTCGATCGCGATGCCCCGCTTCCCCGCGTCGGAGCAAAACGACTTAAGGCGTCGAAAGTAGCTCTCGTCCCACCGTGCCAGATCGAATTTGCTGCCTCCATTGGCATATCCCGGCGTGATGCTGCGAGCCCAGGGGCAGACAAAGGCGCCGGGGCCGGGCGCGAGCGTGTTGTTTCGAATGTTGAACGATTTCGGATCTTCACAATACGCACCCGTGAAGATCCGCGTGTAATTGAAGCGCCGCGTTTGAAGCTCCTTCAGGTAGCGCGCAGTGTCAAACCCGGTGTTGAGCACAGCGCCGTAGTGCTCGCCTGAAGTGAGAAGAATCGCCGGCTTGCCCCGAAACAGAAAATAGTGAGGATTGTCCGGGTGAAGGGCGATAGGCGCGATTCCGCTGGTCAGGGAAAGAGCCAACAGCAAACCAGTGAGCATTGCTTGTCTCCAGAGCGTAAGCTGCCTCAAGGTTCCACATCGATCGACATTCGCCCTGCAAGATATGAGACCCAGGACGATCTGCTGAAGGCGGCGGATGCGGCGCTTTACGAAGCGAAACGCATCGGGCGCAACCGTGTCTGCGGCGCGTCAGGTATTCTAATGGAAAAGTGGGGGCCGGGCGATGGCATTGTCGCCGACCAGCCGACTGCTACAAAGCGGTTGTGCCTGAAAATTGCCGAGATCGAAGCCAAGTGTAAGCAATGCCGCTGACCGGCCGGAATCTATAGAGCCGATTTTAGGCAGCGCGAAGGAGCGTACCAATGAGACTTCTCTCGGTCCTTCTGGCAGCGGCGGTCCTGCCGGCGGCGATGTGCGCCGCGCAGGACCGCGCCAAGCCGATTCCCGCACCCGCCTATTCGCAGTGGAAACGGGGCCTCCCCGCCGACCCGGGCTATTTCCCGATCGCCGTCTGGCTCCAGAGTCCCGCCAAGGCGGCCGCGTACAAGGCCGCGGGGGTCAACCTTTATGTCGCGCTGTGGCAGGGACCCACGGCGGGGCAGTTGGCGCAGCTAAAGGCTGTCGGTATGCCCGTGATCGTCGGGCAGACCGCGAAGTCGCTGGCGTTTATCGACGAACCGACATTAGTAGGATGGATGCACGGCGACGAGCCGGACAACGCCCAAGAGGTGACCGACCCCGTTACCGGCAAGAAGGGCTACGGGCCGTGCATTCCTCCGCCGAAGATCGTCGAAGACTACAAACGGATCAAAGCCGCCGATCCGTCGCGGCCCGTGATGCTCAACCTCGGCCAGGGCGTGGCGAACGACGGATGGGTCGGGCGCGGGTCGGGCGCGAAGCTGGACGATTACCGCACCTATGTCCAGGGCAGCGATATCACGTCGTTCGACGTCTATCCCGTGGCGGACAACCTGAAGCCGACCAACGATAACCTCTGGTACGTCTCCAAGGGCCTGGACCGGCTCGCGCAGTGGACGGGCGGATCTAAGATCGTCTGGAACTGCATCGAATGCACCCGTATCGGCGGATCGACGAAAGCCACGCCAAACCAGGTGCGCGCGGAGACCTGGCTGGCCCTGATACATGGCTCCCGAGGCATCATCTACTTCTGCCACCAGTTCAAGCCGAAATTCGACGAGCACGCCCTGCTCGACGATCCTAATATGCTCCGCTCCGTCACGGCCACCAACAAGCAGATCCAGGAGATGGCGCCCGTGCTGAACAGCCCGACGTGGCTGGGGAGCGCCATCGTCGCGCCGTCGGGAGGCGAGCCAACCATCGACGTAATGGTGAAGCGTTACAAATCCGCGGCCTATGTGTTTGCGGTGAACACACATCCAACTCCTGTCAAGGCATCGATCACCCTGGGGGGATTGCGCGATAAGGCGACCGTGGAATTCATGGACGAGGACAAAAAGCTGACCGCATCCGGCGATAGGTTCGAGGCGGAGTTCCAGCCGTACGAGGTGCACATTTTCCGAGTGAGATAGATTGATGAATTGACGACGAGCAAATAGCTGCGCAAATGTATCGGGTATTTCGTCCGGAGGACGATCGGCCGAAGGCCCAAGTGCCGGGTCGTTTATCGACCCGGCCAAAAACCGGTAAGTATCAGTACCGGTACACCTTGGGAGCGGGTTTCTTCTGCTTCTTCGCGCTCTTATTGAGCTCGGCGATGCGCTGTTTCATCGTCATGGGTTTCTGGTGCGGGTCGGGGTTGGTGAGGTAGGAGGCGTCGGCGGGCGGCTGGTAGCTGAACGCTCCGAACGCGAATTTCGGATCCACGTCTACCTTATTCTCGCAGATGACGCGGGATTTCATGAGGACGCCGGGCAGCGTGGGCAGATCGTCCGGGTTGCCGGGAAGCGGCTGCGAGGACGGTTCCGGCGGAGCAAGCTCATCGAGAGGGCTGGCGACGGTCGTTCGCTTGGGAGGCTTGGCCTTCTGCGAGGTCTCGCTCTCAAGCCGGTAGAGCAGGTGATCCTCGACGCCGATATAGAGGCGAGTCTCCGTGGCGGTCGGTCCCAGATCGGCGGACATCGCCACCACTTCCGTGGCAACTCCCCGGACTGTCTCCCTGCCAACGCAGCGGACCCCTTCCGTCTGCTCCTCGACTTTGACAAACGGATTGATGCCCATCAGCATCAAGATCTCAAGGCTTCCGCTCGTCATATGGGCCAGGCGGGCGAAATCTTTGATCTTGCCTGGCGCTTTCTCCCTGCTGAAGAGGTTCTTCTCCGGATTGAAGGTCCAGAACGACTTGCCGTCCGACACCCAGCTCGATACCTGGAGCTTGCCGCTCGCATCCGCGTCTTCGACGTCCAGGCGCAGCTTATTGGGCGCGGAAAACGCAAGGCGTATCTTTCGGTCCAGCTTGCGCTCGGCGTTCAGTACATCCTTCGGACCGCCTCGCTTCGGGACGGCGCCTTCGATCCCGTCCGCTTCCCCGGGGGGCGCGGGATCGACCGGCAGCGGGATCAGCGGCTTGATGGAGGAGGTGAACTCCGTCTCCTGCCGCAAGGAGGTCAGGTGAGAATAGGCGTCTGCCATGTCCGCCAGCAGGCGGATCGCCTGCGGCTCGTAGAGGTTCTGCTTGCCGCCGGGATTCTGCTGCGCCGGGCACATCGTCCAGGCGGCCAGAAGCGCGGCAGCCACGCCGATTGTTTTAACAAACGTTGCTAATCGCATCATTGTCGTCTCTCGTTGCGGGACGGCGTGGGATTGTCCGAGAGACCCCGGACCCTTTCGGGGAAACCCTCGCCTGGTGAAAGCAAAATCGCTCAGGGGCGCCCGGCCTTCGCGGACTCGGCATTCAGTCCGCGAAGGTGGACTTTTTGTAGTCGTAAGCCGCGGACTTTAGTCCCACGGGCTACGTTACCGGCACAGTTGTTTCCTGATCGCATCATTGTCGTCTCTCGTCTGGACCGGCCGGGGGCTTGGGCTTGTCTCCGGCCGGCTTAATCTGCCTGGGCTTATCCTCTTTCGCGCCGACGGGCGGGCTGAAGCGGAAATCGGCGTCCGTGAAATGGGGCGCGGTATCGACGAGGGTATAGGTCGCCTCCACCCCGGATTTCACCTCGGGATCGAGGAACGGGCTCGCGGCATCCAAATCGGGCAGGATCGATATTGTGAAGCCGTGGATCAGGCTGTCTTTCAGCCCGACCTGATAGCGTATCGTCCGGCGCGCGCCCTCCTGATGAAGATCCAGCTTGAGCGCGTGCCAGCTCGCCCCCACACGCTCCTCCAACGACTCCGAATAGCGTATTGGCGCGGATTTTTCCAGCGCTTCAAAGGGGCTCGCGTCGCGCAGCAGCGCCGCAAATTCGGGGCCTCTCAGCGCCTGCGGAAGGACCAGCCGGTCGAGCCGCGCGGGGCTCTTCACGGTCTGGAATTCGTTTCGCGCGCCGTTATAGACCGTGAGGCTCTTTCCGTCGCAGGCATAGATGAGCTGCCAGCGGCCCGCCTGCCCGATCTGAGGATAGTCGATAGCGAGGTAGAGCCGGTTGGGCTTGCGATAGCGCAGTTCGATCTCGACTGTGAGCGCATCCTCCGGCCGGATCTTCCACTGCCGCTGTGTCACCTTCTCGTGGAGGGCGCGCACCTCATGGTACGACCGCACCACTCTGTCGCGCAGCGCGATGGCCGCGGGATCGCTCGGGAGTGGGGCGCCGGTCTCCGCCGGGACGAGAGCCTGCTGGGCGAAAGCAGGCAGAGTCGGCGTGAGGCCCGCCAGGAGCAGGCAGAGTGCGAAACAATTGCAATGGGAGCGTCGCCTCATGCGGCTCTCACTTTCTGCCGGTCTCAGGCACGAACGCGACGGTAACCGTGCCGAAGGATTACGGTTGCCCCGCAATCAGGGAGTCCAGGGTACGTCTGCGACACCGGCGCGGCTGTTGGCGGCGCGCGAAAGGACGAAGAGCAGGTCAGATAGCCGGTTTAGGTAGATGAGAACGAAATCAGGGACCTCTGCCGATTCGGCCCCGGACTCGGATCGCCGCAGGGTGACGCACCGGCGTTCGGCCCGGCGGCATACGGCGCGCGCCTGATGGAGCGCCGCCGCCACGGGATGCCCGCCCGGAAGGATGAAGTTGCGAAGCGGAGTGAGGCGCGACTCCCACCGGTCGATCGCCGTTTCGAGCCGCTCGACATTCGGCGCGCCGATCCTATCGATAGAGATTCTGCCGCGCTGCGTGTCTTCATCCGAGGGCGTCGCCAGATCGGATCCGAGCTGGAACAGGTCTACTTGTATTGAGTGCAGGAGATCCGCCAGCTCGCCGTCGGAGCAGTGCGCGACGGCGACCCCAAGCACTGCGTTCAGCTCGTCCGCCGTACCGTACGCCTCAACGCGCAGGTCGTCCTTGGAAACGCGCTGACCGCCAAAGAGACCGGTATCACCCCGGTCTCCCGTTTTCGTGTAGATTCGGAGGGACATAGCGGTCACCACCCAACGGAGCGCAACGCTCTATTTGAAGAAGTCCGCGTTGATCTGCACGAACATCTGCTGGTCCTTTGGTACGTCGCTATCGGCGTAGATCGCCGTCACGGGGCATTCCGGCTCGCAAAGGCCGCAGTCAATGCACTCGTCGGGGTTGATGAACAGCATATCGTACGAAGTGCCGTTCTGCTCGACGATCCCCTCGTGAATGCAGTCCACGGGACAGACTCCTACACACGACTTATCTTTAACGCCGATACACGGTTCGGTTATTACATACGCCATTGCGCCGTTCTCCTTCAGGGCATTCTTTTATGGCCGCAGGTACGAAAATCGTATCCGCACCGGCAGCAGAATAGATTCTACCCCAAAACAGGCACGGCGCCGCACGGCTGCGTCGACGTACACGCATTCCTCCGCGAACTAACGAGGCGCAGCCTTATTGCCGTTTGCCGGATCAGCTCGCGCCTCCTCCTCCTGTCGCGCCGGTTGAGCGGCCGGTCTGCGAGTTGAGGTTCGATCCGAGCGCCGTTTCTGCGGTGTTGATGAACGTATCCTTGTCCTTGATGATGGCCTGTGCGGGCAGCGTCGGCGACGCCGTGGCGAGACCGGGCATCCGCTTGACGGCGGTGCCGATGGCCAGGAACTCGATGATCCCGCCTCCGAGCTGATAGACGTTGGTCTTTATGCCAACCACGTCGTCCGCTCCGCAGGCTTTGGCGTCCTGGGCGATCTTGGCGATGGCGTTCTCGCGGGCTTCGTAGATCAAGGTTGTCAGCTCGCTGATCTCGCCGCGCGCCAGCCCCTTGAACGCCGCCGTAATACCTCCCACAATGCCGAGCGAGTAGACCGAGACGCCGAGCACGAGCTGGATGGGCATGTAGCCCATGTGGATCAGGTTCCACATCTCTTCGTTGGTCAGGTCGCTGGAGACGGGGTTCTGCCGGTACTCCTCTGGAAGCGCGGGATGGTAGCTGGCAGTGCCGAGCATCAGCATCTCCTGCATTCCCTGGAACGGTATGATCGAAGTGTTGATGCCCACAACCGAGTTACCACCCGCGGCCCGGCACTCCGCGGTGATCCGTTCGAGCGCCCGGTGCCGTGTCTCGTTGAACACCTGGCTGTACTGCACCACTTCGCCGCGCTGCATGCTCTTGAGCGCGCCCATGATGCCGCCGCCCACGCCGATGGAGTAGGCGACGTTGCCGAAGACGAACTTGATCGGCCGGAACCCCGCATCGATCTGGCAGTACAGCTCCTGGCCGTCCGCCGAAGTCGAGAAGCCGAGTTGCTCCGCGCGCCCCTCTTGGTGCACGCACGAGCCGATGGAGAGAAACTCGATGTTCCCGGAGTGCTGGATCAGCTCGTTCGTGACACCAGTGATGCCGATTCCGCCGTGCTTCTGCGCTTCGGCCACCATACGGGCATAGGACTGCTGGCGGCCATCGTGGATAACACTGGTGATCTGGGTGACCTCGCCGCCCGCCAGTGTCCGGAGGCCGGAGCCGATGCCGCCGACGAACCCGACGGAAAAGACGCTGTTGCCGATCACCAGATCGCCCGCCTGGAGCCCCTTTTGGTGCAGGCAGTACATCTCGTTGCCCGATAGACCCGTCATTACCGGCATGATACTCTCTCCTTTGTTAAATCGGTCAGATGGCCGCTATTTCGCCGTGCGGCTGCAAAATTCCTATTCTGCTTCCATCCCGGCGATCAGATCGGCGAGGAGGCGCACTCCGAAGGAGGTCGGGCCTTTGATGAACGGGCCGGTATCCGAGTCCACGGCGTGCACGCCCGCGATGTCGATGTGCGCCCAGGGGGTCTCTTCCTTGACGAAGTAGGTGAGGAAGGCCGCAAGTCAAATTTGCGAGTCGCCGATCTGCCGGAGGTAAGCGTGTAAACGTACTTGATGTCCTGCGCTCTACCGTGCTGGAATTCGGCGATCATAGATTTGACAAGACGAGAGTGTACAGGCGGCGCTCCTCAGCGAGTTCAAGCAAGAGCTGCATGTCGGCAAGTTTGTGGTCCCAAAAGGGTCGGCTATCGATCTCTTTCGACAAGGCGTCCATATCCAGCATGTTCAAAATGGAGGTTGTGATTGGGCGCTTGCTGTCCCAGAATACATATGCGGACAAGAATTCTTGAGCCGCCTCCGAGTGGAGCAGTCTCGTACCTCTCTCGGCCTGTTCCTGATTTTCACAGGCGAGAAGGTATGTAGCGTCGTCAAGCACGATGGGCTTATCCTCGAATGGTCCTATGGTACGGAACGTCAGCCGTTTATAAAAACCCGAAATGGCGATCTTCCACTCTGCAAATGCGTAGGGACCAACACCAAAAACGGAATACCTTGGGCGCTCCTTGTAGATTGAACTCCCACGCGCATCCAGCAAGTGCGCATGCTGTTCGAGATACCGCCACGTTTTCGGCGCGCAATGTTCGATGGCACGAGTTTTCTCACCCGTTGCGTGCTGAGTTACTAACATCCACCGTCGCGGCAGGAGACCATTAGCAACTTCGGAAGTCTTCAGCATCGGATAGAGGTAGGTCGGTTCAATATCAACTATTTCACCGATGCCGTTTCGGAACGAACATCCATCCCGAACCAACTCCATTACAGCCGAACAATCGTGCTTAATGCCTGAACGCCACTTAAACCCGCCGGTACCTCTCAGGTGCTTCGTTTTCTCAAAGAGATCGACCGATGCGATCAGACTTCCACAACGGTATCCCATTGTGGAAACCCGTTGATTCGTTAGTAGCCCGGAGAATATGCTGCACTCCCGGCACTCGGCAGCGGGAGCGAAGTCGCATACGAGAAGGCAGGCCTCTACAGCGGCTCCAAAGTCCGCCATCGCGTCTATAGGGTAAATCGCCGCGTCGGATAAGGCATAGGAATGCTTCCACGCGTGATTGACAAGTTTCCTGGCAACGGCGGTCTTACAAAGCATCGCCATGGTGCCTCTTTTGCCGTTGAGCCACTCCATAACGTGAATGAGCATCCATTCCGAAATGTCGAAGTTGCTCTTACCTGTCAGTGCGTCGAGTCCACTATGCCCCTGAAAATTCCTTTTGTTCGGTAGATTGGTTCCACCATTCGATCCGATAACCGCGTTTGTAACCCAGGGCGGGTTGCCGATCACAAGCACTGGTTCGGCGAATTCGGATGCGATCTTCCGCCATGCGAGTGAGAAAAAATCACTCACGCCTACCTGCACGCGGTCTCCTCTCGGCAGCCCAACCAAACTACGACGCAAGGTTTCGGTGTGTTCGGTGGAGATGTCCAGCCCCTGTATGTGCTGGACTTGCGGAAATGAAGCTAGCACACTCATCACAAACGCCCCGATACCGCATGTCGGCTCCAATACGGACATCGGGCTAACGTTCCTCATGATGAGAGTTTCGCACACCTTGTTTGCTAACCCGACCGGCGTCTGGAAGTCTCCAAATTCCACTGGCGGTCTGGCGGCTTTAGCGCACACGGAATACACCTTCCACCTTGCCTGCTTGCTTGAGAGCATGTCCGTATTGTAACCGCCACTGCCTTGCGTTTGAAACAGTCAAGTACCCCTGATGCAATACGGCGCCCGCAAGCAATTCCTCTGCTATTCTATGTGCCTCGATGTCGTCCAGAGGGAACGCGGTGGTCTGTCATGTAGGCGACAATATCCTCTGCATTCCCTCCGTTTGAGAGGATGGCTAGAAGTGATTTCGTCGTAATATAATCGGCGGTCTGTTCCTTCGCCACGAAGACGGTTTGACGAACATCCAGGGTTGCAGTCTGCGTAGTTCGGTCATCCGTTTTCGAATAGACAAACACAATCAGGGAATATCCAAGGCCAAAAATCTTCTGGCGA
>JAYTEU010000627.1:0-3725 GCA_043734985.1 Chthonomonadaceae bacterium | reverse complement strand
GGTTCGGGCTGGCGCAGCAGGGCGAGGAACGAGGCTATCCCTCCCGCGACGCCGATGCCGAACAGCACGCCGAATCCCACGCTCTCCCAGTGGTGGCGGCGCGTGGCCATGTCCAGGAACCAGGCGGCGGGCAGGCCGATCAGCATCCCCACGATACCCGCGACGGTATTCCGGCGCGCGAAGTACCGGCCCCGATGGTCCGCGGGGACCAGGTCGGACATCCACGAAGTCCAGGCGGGCACCGTGATGTTCAGCATACAGAAGGAGGCGGCGAAGAGGATCACGAACGCGGTGAGCGCAAGGTGGCGCGGCAGGAAGAGCGGGGCGATCAGGATCGGCAGCCATAGCATGCGCCCTATTACCGCCGACCAGGCCACGAAATGCTTGCGCGACCCAGGCTGCTGCCCGAAGTAGGATGCTACGATCTGAACCAGCCCGGCGAACGTTGGAATGGCGGTCAGAAGGCCCAGCATCAGATCGTTCGCGCCGAGCCAGAGGGCGAATCCCGTAAGGAACGCGCCCGCTGTCAGCGAGGCATGAACGGTGGCGAACGCGCCATCCCAGATCGATAGTCGCATCCCCTGCAGGATCTCAAGTCGATTGAGCTCGCGGCCGCGTTCGCTCTCATGCGCATTGAGATCCTGCGATGGGTTTACAGCCACGATTCGGACCCGGCGAAGGGCATGCTGGTTTCAGGATGGTACGCGGGACGCGGGTTGTAGTCATTGACGCCCGGAACAGCCTCTCCCCGAAGCAGAAACGCGCTCGGGAACCGGCCATGGACGGCCGACTCAGGCTTGCCGCGCAGTACGATCCTCGTGGAAGTTGGGATGTAGCGGATGGTAAGGCCGCACCGTCGGCGCGGGGAGTGGTTGGCGTTGGACCCGTGGATGATGTTCGGATGATGAACCGACACGCCGCCCGCCTTCAGGACGCAGTCGACTGCCGTGGAGTCGTCCACCGCGTCCTCATCCATGCCGGAGCTAAGCACATTCTCGACGTCGGTTCGGCGCTTCATCTCCTGGAGCGCACCGTGCTGCGTCCCCGGGATCACGCGCATGCATCCATTTTCCGGCAGGCTGTCGTCAACGGCCAGCCAGAGCGTCACGACCTCCATCGGATCGAGCGGCCAGTAGCTTCCGTCCTGATGCCAGAGCACGGGCTGTCCATCGAATGCGGGCTTACTGATATAGTGGGAAGCGAAGAGGGCGATGTTGGGGCCGATGAACTTCTCGGCGATGTCCAGCAGTCGAGGGTCGCTCACGAGGCGGAGCCAGAACGCATCGTGGGTCATTAGCGTGTGGCCCAGGTGCTCGGGCCGGAGCGTGGGATTCCGCTCCTGCAGCCACTCCACATGGCGGCCGGCCTCCGCAATGAGCTCGGGATCCAGCACATCCGGAAAGAGCAAAAATCCGAGTTCGTTGTACTGTTTAATCGAGGGATCGCTTAAATCGAGTTCGTGAGGCATTTCGGGGCTCCTGAGCGCCGTTCTCGCCGTCGGCGTCCGCTTGGACGTCCGCACGGCGCGCGCCCAGTATTCTTGCACCCGGCCGGTCCGTTTTCCTGCTCGGAATTGGGAGTGAGCCTAACCCCTAATCCCCAGCCTGGCCAAGCAGCTCGCGGCGAGCATCCCAAACCCGGCGATGAGGCCGGTGCGCTTTGCCTCCATGTCAAGCGCGAAGACGTGAATCCGGTGGTTCTCGCAATCGGCCACGAACGCATCGCCCGCGGCGTTGACGGCGATAGCCGCCGGGGTGTGCAGCCTGCCGGGGCCCGAGCCTCGTTCCCCGAAGCGACCTATGTCCGCGCCCTTTGAATCGAACACCTGGATTCGGTGGTTCCCCGAATCGGCGACGAAGACGTTTCCCCAGGGATCGACCGCTATTCCAAGCGGGTTTTGAAGCTCGCCGCTTCCGTGTCCAGGGCTGCCGAAGCGGCGCACGAACGCGCCCTCCTGGCTATAGACCTGCACGTTTCCACCGTCGCGATCCGTAACGTAGACGAGATCGTCGTGCCCGAGCGCAATGCCGAAGGGCGCGCGGAGCGGCGCGGATGTGCTGCCGATGCAGCCGAACTGCCGGATAAACTTGCCGTCGGCATCCAGAACCTGAACGCGGGTATTGTTTGTGTCCGCGACGAACAGGGAGCCATCGGAGGACAGCGCGATTCCGGAGGGCAGCATGAAGGATCCGCGGCCCGGCCCGTAACCACCGAAAGTGACTTCGTGTACGCCATCGCGATTATAACGGCTGATACAGGCGTTGCCGCTATCCGCCACATAGATTCGTCCGCCGGGGCCGCACGCCAGGGCAGTCGGCGAGGCGAGCTGGCCGTTCACGCTGCCGTAGCGTCCAAACGCGCCGATCGCGCCGCCATCACAATTAAGCCGCTGCACGCGCGTATTGGAGGCATCCAGGACCAACAGCTGCCCATTGCCGTCCAGCGCGATTCCCTTCGGGTTATTGAACTGCCCCGGCTCGGTTCCGAAGTGCCCGAACCACGCAGTCATACGGTACTCGCTTGCAGAGACCGCGCCCTCGTGAGAACCCAAACGTCCCGAGGCCTGCGTGTCGGGGGTTCCGGCCATTGTCATTGAGTGCTTCAATTGAGCCATCCCTCCTCAGAGACACCGGCATCGCAGTCGCGGCTGCGAAGGATCGGGACGAGACACAAGCATGTATGGATAAACGAAGGAGTTACGAGCATTCCAGGTTCGGTCCTGCCGATCGAATTCGGATAACTGTTCTCGCCTTGCCGGCCTGGGCAACAGTGTTGAGTACCGGACGCGGAGATAGAGAAGCGGCGTCAATAGGGCATGAGGCAACAACTTCGGATGTTCACCGTGCATTCCAATTCAGCGCCGTTAGGAACCTAATCTCATTATACTTCAGAAATGCAACTATTTGGTGCTAGTTGCGCCAAAGGGAGAAATGAACGCAATAATACCAGTTATTCACCAGACGGTCGACGGTCCGTGATTTCGGCGATGACAAATGTCGCCCAGCCGGCCATGAAGGAGAGCCCGCCGAGCGGAGTGATCATTCCCAAGCGCCGCTCGCCGGTCAGCGCCAGTATATACAGGCTCCCGCAGAAGATCATCACTCCCGCCGTCATAAGGCCGCAGCTTAACGGAAGGAGCCTGCCCCGTGGGCGCAGTTCGGCGCGCTGTCCGATCAGGATAATGGCGAGCGCATGTACCATCTGGTAATAGGCGCCCGTCTTGAACACTTCCAGGTAGTGCGCCGTGAGCCTGGCTTCCAGCGCGTGCGCTCCGAACGCCCCTAACATGACTGCGAAGAGCGCCAGCGCCCCACCCACTGCGATCCAGCATTGCTTCAAAATCTATATCTCCCAAATAATCTCGAACGCCGAAGGGCTCGTTAGTACCGCTCCCACCAAACAGGGTGCGGAAATCCGATCCAAGCTGGCCGGGTCGATAAACGACCCGGCAGAGTGGCCTTCGGCCGGACGTCCTCCGGACGCAAATGCCAATTCCATCCCGCTTTTGCTGGGACGGGTACTTAGTAACCCAGGCCCGCTATCGCACATCGATATGCAGGCTGAACGCCTGCCAGCCGTCGCCCACGCCGTCGCCGCTTGCCGGGGACGATCGTGTCGTAGCGCTCTGCAGCAGCCTGCCGAGCGGCGTGATCATCTCGCGCGTCCGTGCCGCCGCGGGGCCGCGCGACACATCCGGATCGAACAGCGGTGCAAAATTGTACTGC
>JAYTEU010000626.1:0-5270 GCA_043734985.1 Chthonomonadaceae bacterium | reverse complement strand
CTTGATCAGGTCGGAGTTACCCCCCAGCAATGAGGTCACTAGACTTGCAAGGACACCATCCGCCGGGCCCAATGCGGAGTAGGTGTCAAGTGGAACTCCGAACAGCACATTGTAGATACTCCCGCCGCCCAGTCCCCCGTCGTTCAATGCGGCGCTCAGACCGTCGGGAAACATATTGGCGCCGCCGCCATGGCCACTCACATAGATGTCAACCTGAGAAGCGCGCGTCATGGGGTCGGCGCCGTTAGCAAAGAACGGGATTGCGGTGTTGCGCTTGCGCATCGTGGCAAGCAAGCGCGGCGGATGGATCTCAGTACGGTCCCCGCTGTCCGGGTGGCCGTTGTCCATAGCCCAGCGCCCTACAGTATAGACCCGGTCCCCGGCTGTGGGCATAGCCCAGAGGGGAAAGCCGATGTTACCTGTCCCGTAACTGCCAACGAACGGCCTGCCGTTGTTCTGCGTCTCCCACTCCCACTCGATGCGCCCAATCCCTGCGGACTCTGCTGCATCAGCGAAGTTTGCGTCGCCCAGGAGCCACCGGTAGTCTTGATCCGGTACCAGCAGCAGGTTGACGTCGTGGGCGTAATGCGTGCTTGGATAGTCCGAGTGGGTGATAAAAGCGGGCTGGTTCGTGGGGCCATGGTCCGTCTCGGCGACGGTGGCGTAGAATGCCACGGGCCGCTCGTCCCAAACCGACATCCACTCCGGGTCAATTCGTTCGGGTGAAATATCCCCGAGTTGGCCGGGCCTTCCGCCGCGTTCTTTGGCCCAGAGGATGAAGTCGGGGAAGAGAGCAGGTTTAGGAATCGTCGTAGGAGACAGATTGATACCGTTAAAGGCGTAGGCAGACCGGATGACGCCATTAGGAGCGGGCTTTCCAGCCGCGTAGAGCTGGTAATGTCCCGGGCGCGGCGTGTTCGGTTGGGTGGAGACGCGGTGGATGGAGGGGATCTTCACTCTGGTGTTGGGACCTGGGGTCATGTTGCCGCTGCCGTCCGTGACGACGGTTCCAAGTAACAGATCGCTCGACGCGACGCCGGGCTGATTGAGTGGGCCGACCATGTGTACCGAGAGCGTCTCACTGGGAGACCAGCCGGATCCGGATATCCCGATCCTTTGCCCCCAGCTAAAGAAATTCGGCAGCGTTGTGTTATTCGGGAGTGTGATACTTCCCGATACGCCGACCGTCGGACCTGGGAGAACGATCTGAGCGTTGGACCCGGCGCCGGGAAACAGGAGCGCCGCCAGACAGAGCAGCACACGCATCGATTTTAGGCAAGGGGTCCTCCCCGGCGCCGCCCCGGTCTTCGGGATCGTGTGTGGTTGTGATAAAGTGTTCAATTCAACCTCCTTCCGATTCGCGACGACACCTTCAGGGGAGTTTTGAACACTATGGAGAGACTGAAGGAGCTGTCATGGTTTAGTATACATATCTAGCCTTTCACAATCCCTTCAAACCGAGGCATCCACCAAATTGGCTGAGTAGACGAGGAAACGCCCACGTGGTAAGGCGAGTTGTTCTCACGAACGACTTAGTTTACCAGGCGGGCGTTTTAGCGACCGATCGAATCGTGCGGTTTATAGTGCTCTGCCGTCTAGAATCCTTTCCAAACACACCAGCGCCTCCTGTAACGACATCCTGCTTCCTTCCGTTCGCGCGGCCTGATAGACCTTCGTTCCGAGCGACTGTTGCAAGGCTGACTGAGTCTGTTTGTAATCTTCCTGGTCGATAGGCTCCAAGGGAAAGTTCATCTCCTCCCTCGCCCTCTCCAGCGCACGGTACATCCGCGCTGCCATCTCCAATTCCCCGATGTCCCGAACGATCGATATCAGCAGGTCCAGACCGATCACCAAACCGATGCGCGAATTCAGCTCTCTTGCCAGAACCAGGCTTTCTCGAGTGTACGCGAAGGCGGCGGCATAGTCTCCCTGATCCTTCGATATTCCGGCCAGGCCCGCCAACGAGAAACTGATGCCGTAGCTGTCGACCAGTTCGCGATTGATCTCTAAACTCTGCTCGTAGTAGGCACGCGCTTCGTCCAGCCGCTTTTCAGAATGCGCCAGGTTCGCCAGGTTATGCAGGGTTCTCGCCACGCCTAATCTATCTCCCAGGTCGTGCCATATCACCAGGCTCTCGTCATTGAGCGCGCGGGAGGAGGCGAAGTCTCCGGAGGATAGCGCCACATTCGCCAGGCTGCCCAACTCGGTGGCCACGTGAAAAGGACCCTGGGCGCGCGCCAGCGCAAGGCTCTTTTCGTAATGGAAGCGCGCCTGACCATAGTCTCCCAGGCGATACGCGATAGTGCCCTGTGCATGATGGGCGTGCCCCAGGCTTTCGTCATTTCCCATGGCAAGAGCGACCTCCCTGCACCGTTCGATCAACGGCAGCGCGCCGTGAAAATCTCCTTGCGTCGAGGCTAACATACCCGCGCGGAACAGCGCCCAGAACAGGCCTTCCGTTTGCACATTTCCCGCGCGTTCCAGGAGACTGTCATACCAGCGTCGTCCTTCGGAGATCCGTCCTCGTCCATGCCAGAAGGAACTTAGGCGGGCCGCCGTCATGAGGCCGAGCTCGATCTCATTTCCCGCACGCATCGACCACGTCAGAACCGCGCGCAGATTGTCTAAATCCTCCTCAAATCGCTCAAGCCTGGCCGTCTGTCCCGGTCCGCTCGCCGGCTCGTCCATCACCTTCTGATGGAAAAAGGCCGCATGTCGCCGTTCGACCTCTTCTCGTTCCTCCGGCGTCAATTGCTCGGCAGCAAACTCGCGGATCGACTCCAGCATACGAAAGCGGACCGAAGTCGTACTCTCCTCAGCGGAAATGAGAGAGTGTCCCCGTAACTGTGCCAGATATTCCAGTGCGGCGGGTTCGTCGCAAACGTACTCGGAAGCTTCGATACTCCAGCCTCCTCGAAAGACACTTACACGAGCGAATAGACGGCGCAGTGCGGCGGGTAACAGGTGAAAGCTCCAGGCGATTGCCGTCCACAGGGATTTGTGACGCTCTCCCTTGTCTGCCCGCTCGCTCGTGAGGAACTCGAATCGTTTCCCGAGGCGATCCAACATCTGTGAAGGAGTCAGGACTCGAGCGCGAGCCGCCGCAAGCTCGATTGCCAGTGGTATGCCTTCCAATTTCTTACAAATCGTGGCAATATCTGCCGCGTTGCGCATTGTGATCTGAAACTCGGAGCGCGCTGATTGCGCCCTGTCCACAAACAGGGCCACACTGGGGCAGGTTAAGAGGTGTGCGAGGACGACGGCGTCGGCGGAACCAGGGATATCCAGGACTGGAGTTGGCAGCGGCAAGACCGGAACCTCCATCTCACCCGGCAGCGATAACGGCCGTCTCGAATTCACCAGGCACTGCAACAAAGGGACACGGTTTAACAGCGTCCAGACAACTGGAGCCCCCCCTGCACTGATCTGCTCGAAATTATCGAGGATCAACAGGCAGGGATTCCGACGATCGTTCAGAAAGTCGATGACCTGATCTAACACAGGAGATTGAGTCTGACGCGGCAGTTCCAGTGCGTCTCGCAGGGTCTCTCCAAGAAGGAATCGATCGGCGATATCCGACAATGGAACAAACCAGATGCCACCGGCGAACACCTCGTTCACCTGCCCGGCAACCTCTATGGACAAGCGTGTCTTCCCCGATCCTCCCGGTCCTGTCAGGGTGATGAGGCGTGCGATACGGTCCGTAGGCGAGGGGGCGAGAGGGTGAGACGGTGAGAGGAAGAGGGGACTCTCGATGGTCGTGCTTCTCAGCAGTTGAGTCAGGCGTGCTACCTCGGCTTCTCGCCCAAAGAAGCGTGTAAACTGGAACGGTAGAACCCTTGGTGGATGTCGAGCGCCGAGCGTTGCGTGCTGGGCACTCGGCGCCGCTTCACTTGGACGGGTTTCAGTTGCGCGCACGGTCGACAATGGCCGGTGAAACGGCACGGCCTGACGAATCTTTTCGGCGACCTCGCGCAATTGCGCGGAAGGTACGGTCTGGAGTTCTTTCCGCAGATGGGTCTCCAGCGCTTCATATTGATACACAGCGTCTTCCGGACGACCAACTGCCAAATACAGCCGCATCAAATTGAGATAAGTTCCCTCACGAATGGGATCTGCCCGCACCATGCGGTGTGAGTACTCTATCGCTCGCTCATACTGGCGTGTCTTAGCACATGTAATGACAACATCTTTTAGAGTGGACAGATAGCCGTCTCGCAGCCGATCACGTTCCGTCACAACCCAATCTTCGTAGAACCCAGGTAACAGGTCCCCCTTGTAGAGATCCACAGCCGCGATTTGTTTGGTCAGCCGCTTGTCCGCGTCTGACTCCACCTGCGCGGCGTTGGCAAATTGGCCAGCCTCCTCCACGTCTGAAGTATAGGCGTCGGGGTTCAGGTGAACCTGTGCGTGATCTGCGATGAGAATTGCGCCGGTGGGAACTCCGGGCTCTTCAAGCTGGCGTCGCAATGCACTCAGTGCGACACTAAGGTTTGACCGAGCTGCATCGAGTGTACTATCGGGCCAGAACAGTTCGATTAGGACGTCGCGTGGGCTGGAACGCTGCTTAAAATACGCAAGATAAGCGAGGAGAGCCGCAGTCTTCTGTGTTCTAAATCGGCGGATGTCGCGGCTCCTTTGCCGCACGACGAGCCCACCGAGCATGTCGATCCGGAAAAGCGTATTCATTGACAGTACCTTAACCCGATTTTAGCTTCGTTTAGCTTTGCGGACGTACAATGTTTCAGCATCTACTTTAACTGTCGGATAGAAATTGCGATATTTGACCGTTATTGCCGCGATCGAGACCTGTTACGACCGGGTGACTATCGACAGGTTGAAGCCGTATGCTCGCTGCCTCTATGCGGTCGCCTGCGCGGGCGTCACGAAATCCCGTAATTTCGTATCTGTGGCGCCGGCAAGGGCATCGAGCGAAATAGAGTACTCTACAAGCCTTGGAACATACGAGCGCAATGGAGCGCCCTATATTCGGTACTTCGCGGTACCGGCGATATTTCCATTCGGATATGGAATCGGACACTTCGTCGCTCTCGACTCCAATCGAACCGAAACCGTGTAAAAACCGCAGTAGGAAGGTTTGTGCCGTTGAACCGGATGGAACCATTACTGAGGAATTCACGTTCAAGACCGCGCCGAACGCACCTCGATGTTCGGACTAAAACGCTCATCGATTTTGAAATGCCGAATTACGCTGTTTCGACCCGGAACGTGTTGGTGTGGCCCGGAGTTCCGACCGTCGTGCCGACGGC
>JAYTEU010000625.1:0-2467 GCA_043734985.1 Chthonomonadaceae bacterium | reverse complement strand
ACCCGCCTTCGCGGGTTGCGGATTGAGTCCGCGAAGGCGGACTTTGTAAACCTAGACCGGGATTTTAATCCCGCGTCACGAGAACTGAATGACCCTGGGTATTCGATGAACTCACTCCTTCGATTCCAGTAACCATAAAAGGACACCCGCGATGCGAATTGACTGGCTGATCGAGCCGCCGAATCGAAAATCGACGTGCGCGCTTTCGACTGACGGCAAAGAGATCACACTGGAGAACGGGCTGATCCGGCGCGTCTTTCGGCTCAAGCCGAACGCGGCTACGGTCGCGTTCGATAACCTGATGACAGGGCAGGCGATGCTGCGCGCCGTTAAGCCGGAGGCAACCGTGGAGCTGGACGGCGTGCCTTATGCCGTGGGCGGGCTGACGGGACAGCCCGATCTTGCCTACCTGCGGCCCGAATGGCTCGATGTCATGCGCTCGGATGACGGCGCATTTCGGTTCGTCGGGTACGAAGTCGGGCCGACCGTCGCGCCGTTTGGGTGGAAGCAGGTCCGCCATTCCGAAAACCGGCCATGGCCCGCGCCGGGCGTCGCCCTGACCCTGCACTTCGCGCCCCCGCCGGGCAAATTGGCCGCCCTAGCGATCGACGTCCACTATGAAATGTACGACGGTCTGCCCGCGCTTGCCAAGTGGCTTACCGTTCACAACGGCAGCGCAAAGCCCGTGCGCCTGGACCGATTTACATCGGAGATCTTGGGGGTGGTAGAGTCGGAATCGGTCGTGGATGCGACGGAGCGATGGACGCCGCCCAGTATCGAGGCGCTGAGCGACTACGCTTTCGGCGGAGGCACGCCGCACAACTCGAACCACACGACCTATTGGACGACGGACCCGGCCTACACCACGCAGGTCAGTTACGAGCTAAAAACCCCGTGCGTCCTGGAGAGCCGCCCGCCGCTCGGACCGGCGGCCGTTATCGCGCCCCAATCCACTTTTACCACGTTTCGGACCTTCGAGCTGGTGTACGACAGCTCCGAAAGGGAGCGCCGGGGTCTGGCTCTGCGCCGCTTCTATCGGACGCTTGCGCCCTGGGCGACCGAGAACCCCTTGATGCTGCACCTCACTTCGACCAACCCGCAGATCGCGAGAACCGCGATCGACCAGTGCGCGGAGGTCGGATTCGAAATGGTGATCCTCAGCTTCGGAAGCGGTCTGAACATGGAGGACACTTCGCCCGCGAATATCGCCCGGTTCAAGCAGCTTGCCGATTACGCACACCGGAAGGGCGTGCAGATCGGCGGCTATTCGCTGCTGGCAAGCCGCCGCATCAGCGACGAGGACGACGTCATCAATCCGACGACCGGCAGGACGGGAGGCGCAATCTTCGGCAACTCGCCCTGCCTTGGCAGCAAGTGGGGCCTTGCGTACTTCGAGCACGTTCGGACGTTCCTGGAGCAGACGGGCTTCGATCTGCTGGAACACGACGGAAGCTATCCCGGCGACCCCTGCGCTTCGACCAAGCATCCGGGCCATGCCGGCCTGGAGGACTCGCAGTGGACGCAGTTTCAGCAGATCGCCGCGCTGTACCGATGGTGCCGGGAGCGCGGCGTCTATCTGAACGTGCCTGACTGGTATTTTCTTTCCGGCTCCAACAAGACGGCCATGGGGTATCGCGAAACGAACTGGTCGCTGCCGCGCGCCGAGCAGCATATCCACGCTCGCCAAAACCTCTACGATGGGACTTGGGAAAAAGCTCCGACCATGGGCTGGATGTTCACGCCGCTGGTGGAGTATCAGGGTGGAGGTCCCGCGGCGACCATCGAGCCGCTCCACGAGCACCTGGACGATTACGAACAGCACCTCGCAAACAATCTCGGGTACGGCGCGCAGGCGTGCTATCGCGGGCCGAGGCTCTACGATTCGCCGGAGACGAAGGCGATGGTGATGAAGTGGGTGCAGTGGTTTAAGACGCACCGGGCGATTCTAGAGTCCGACGTGATCCATCTGCGCCGAGCGGATGCGCGCGACCTGGACGGCATCCTCCACGTTAACCCGATCCTGCCGGTGAAGGGCCTCGCGGTGTTCTACAACCCGACCGCCGATACCCTGACCCGCGAGATAGATCTGCCCCTTCACTACGCCGGCCTAACCTCGCAGGCGCGGATCCGGGCGGAGGACGGCAGGGAGAAGACCTATCCTCTCGACCGGACGGGGCAAGCGCGCCTTCCTGTGTCTGTCAAGCCGAAAAGCCGGGCGTGGTTCCTCATTCGCTGAAGGCGCAGATGCTGTCAAGATACGGCAGGCGATTAATTCTTTCCTCGGCCGCAGGTAGGGTGTTTTGAAATTTTGGGAAGAAATGAATCGTCTGCGGCAGTTCATTCATTCAGGCAGGCGGCTTTTTCGGAGTATTTCGAATGAAGGATCGGGGAGGACTCTCCCCCCGACACGTCCCGACCCCGACACGTAGCCCCCGACACATCCCGGCGCATAGCCGAGGACAGGTAG
>JAYTEU010000624.1:0-4342 GCA_043734985.1 Chthonomonadaceae bacterium | reverse complement strand
GCCTTTCCGGCATCGCGGTCGAGCGAGCGGACCGGAACTCCGGCCAGGTCGAGCATATTTAGCACGTTTGTGTACGCCAGTTCGAACGAAAGGGCAAATCCCCAGAGGTCGTATTCGGCGCACGGGGTACGCGTCTCAAGCGTAAACAACGGCACGTTGGCACCCCGCAGTGCAGCGTCCATGTCCGGCCAGGGCGCATACACTCGCTCGGCGACGCAGTCGGCGCGATTGTTCATCATGTTGTAGATGATGCTCAACGCCAGGTTACTCATGCCGATCTCATACGCGTCCGGAAACGCCAGCGCGTACTTCACTTCCACGGTCGCGTGGTCCTTGACGATGCTGTTCAGCTCGCCGCCCGTATAGCGGCCCGGCTTTGTAACAGTCGGCAGGATCTCTTCGAGGCGATCCTCGATAAACGCTCGCATCTTCATTTCAATTTCCATTCCGCAGGTCTTCACGCCATAGGCCGCGAAAACGGGCCGGCGCTTCTGCTGCAAACACAGTCATCCACACTTGCACAACAGGCTAATTCAGTTTGGCGGTTGCGTCAGGGTTGTCACCGCTAGGAAATCGCCGCGATATTTGCACGCGGTAACGATCTCCTTCTCGTATCGCGATGCTTCTTCCAATCGCGCTAGATTGTGATCGGCCATGATCTTGGCGACGACTTCGGCGAGCGGCCACACACTGCCGCGATTCACCTTTCGATCGAAAAAGGTGGCCAGTCCCGCTTCACTCTTAATTACATCGGCCAACCTGCCAATGAGCCTCTGACCCTTGACCTCAACGGTAATGGCGTCCTCTTCGGGCCAATAGTTCTCTTTGGCGACCTGGATCTGGGCGACCCGAAATGCCTTGCTGGTCTTACCGGCTTTTTGGAATACGGCAATCAGCCGCTTGTCATCGACAATTTTGCGAACCGCCTCCGGTCCGACCAATTCCGCTCCGGTCGCAGGGTCGATAACAGCCACGACGCGATCCGAGGTGAGGTCGATGCCGAAACGCCGAAAATCGCGCTCGAAATCGGCCGAGGAGTCGGTCTTCTCATGATAGAGCACATCCGCAAGCGAGTGCCTGCCGTCGTCCAGTGTAATGAACTGAATGAAGCCCACAGACACGTAACCGGTATCATAAGTGTTGACTGCGTCGAAGCTCCCCTCGAACTTGGACACGGCCATCATGACGCGCTTCTGCGTCTCGGTAAGGCCGGCGGCAGCGAACAGCGCGGACCTCTCGGCATCCGTCAGGAGCGTTCCGCCCGTTGCAACGCCCTGAGGGAACCGGTAGTATGCGTAGGCAGGCGGTACGTTTCTGTTATCCTGATAAGCATACACGTCGCCGTCGTCAAATGTTACCGTATGCTGAAGTGGAGTTACCGCAGCAGCCAGCGGCGGCGGGTTTCCCACGGCGGACAGGAGGTCCGGCGGTATAGGACCAGGAGGGGGAGGCGGCTCGATCGGAGTTGGTACCGGCGGCGCCAAATCCCGAGGTCCACGCCTGTCTTCATGACCTGGACCTGATTCGGATGAAGTTAGTTTCGCCGCGGGCGTGCCGGGGGTAACTACAGCGTTGAGCCTGTTTGCGGTCTGCTGGGCCGACCAACGGTCGGAGGCGGCCTTAAGCTGAACCCAGGTCTTCCAGGCTTCGGATCCGATTGACTGCGCCGTAGGATCCGCAGTTGGCGGAGCCTTACCACCGCCGATTGCCTGCTGATACTTATGCAGCCAAACAGAGCCCTCTGCCGTTAGACGCACCTGCCAGGGCGCGCTTATATTTCCAGGCGGCAGGGATACACCGTATCGATCGGGAGACGCCCAGTACTGAACGATCCGTGCCCTGTCCCCAACTGTGAATAGCGCATCGGCAGCCACGGAATGCCCTGAGGGCGCAGCCATGAGGGCGATGAGGGATATGCTGGTTCCTAACCGGGACATGTCAGCTCCTACCCTTACCTAGACTACAAGCTGTTCTGCCGGTGTGTAGGCATAACCGAATTGCTCAGCGATATCGGAGAGGCTGACTTTGCCGTCCGCAATATTAAGTCCCTGCAGCAGCGCGGGGTTCTCGCTTAGCGCCCGCTTCCAGCCCTTATTGGCGATCTGCCGCGCATAGAATATCGTCTCGTTCGTCAGCGCGTAGGTGGAAGTTCCGGCGACGGCGCCCGGCATATTGGCGACGCAGTAATGCACTACGCCCTCAACAATATACGTGGGCTCACTGTGAGTGGTGGGCCGCGTTGTCTCGAAACACCCACCCTGATCGACTGCTACATCGACAACGACCGCGCCACGCTTCATCGACTTGAGCATCTCTCGCGTCACCAGCATGGGAGCCTTCGCGCCACGACGCAATACGCCTCCAATTACTAGGTCCGCGCCTGGAAGAAGGTTCTTAATGTTCAGGCGGTTGGAGAAGATGGTCGTGACGTTGGCGGGCAGGATATCGTCGAGGTAGCGAAGCCGCTCCATGTTGATATCGAGGATGTAGACGTTCGAACCGAACCCGGCCGCGATCTTCGCGGCGTTTGCGCCAACGACGCCGCCACCAAGGATCACTACGTTCGCCGGCGGCACGCCCGGCACGCCCGCAAGGAGGATACCGCGGCCCTCCATCGGGCGCTCCAGGTACTTTGCGCCCTCTTGAACCGCCATGCGGCCCGCAACCTCGCTCATGGGCGTCAGCAGCGGCAGTGTTCCGTCCGGAAGCTGTATCGTCTCATAGGCGATACACACAACGCCGCGGTCGACCATGGACTTGGTCAGGGCTTCGTCGGCGGCAAAGTGAAAATACGTGAACAGAACCTGCCCACGGCGCAGGAGGTCGAACTCCTCCGCCAGCGGCTCCTTAACTTTCATGATCATATCGGCGCGGCCGAATACGTCGGCGGCAGTCGGAACGATCTCCGCGCCGGCTTCGGCATATTCGCTATCCTCTATCGCGGTCCCCAGGCCTGCGCCTGTCTGCACGAGGACGGTATGGCCCGACTCGACCAGCATTTCCGCTCCGGACGGCACCAGCGCGATCCGATACTCGTTGTTCTTAACTTCCTTCGGAACTCCAACGATCATGGTCTAAGGTGCTCCCTATTTACGCGACGGATTGCCGCCCCTATTTAAGCGCTTTTGGCATTGGTTAAAGTATACCAGACAAGGCGCGGCGCAGAACAACAAGCATGCCGCATCATGCGCCGGTCATGCCAAGTGTGTCGTGCAGCAGCGAATCCAGAAGTCCAGCATCGATCGTCGGGTCCGGCAGACCGGGTACCGTCCGTTCAAACCGCTCGATTTCACCGCTAATGTAGGCATCCAGCGCGGAAATCGCGGGCGCCTGTCCCAACTCCACCGCCGCGCGCTTACGCTCTAAAAGAGATTGAACCAGTGATCCGATTTCGATTGGCAGAGCCACATGTGCGAGGATTTCGTTCACGGCGGTCGGAGGTGGCAGTCCGCACTTTTCGATCCACAAAAGGCACAGTATCGGCCGCAATGCGTAGAGGTACTTCTTTAACGATATGGATGATTTGTCCGCGATATAGTCCTTGAACTGTCCTCTCGCCATGCTCAGATAGTGGTAACTCATCCGGCGAGCCGAGGCGTGAGTTTCGGCGAGGTCGCGCAGACGAACCGCCAGTCCACCCCGTTCACGATAGACGATGGGCGACCGAAGCCATTCGAGCAGTGCGGGGTTCGACGATCGAAACAGATTGAGCGCCTTGACAACGTCCCAGCCGCTGGTGTCCAGGTCGCCGGTCAAGGGTAACTCGATAACATCTCGCATCGGACGAATTCGCAAGTAGTCGAGCACCGGGCGTACATAAAGGAAGCGAACATCGAAGTCGCTATCTGAAGAGGCAAATCCCCATGCGCGGCTTCCGGATTCGACGGCGTAAAGGATCGAAACATTATGGACAGATTCAATTTCATCCAGTTGTCGATGAATTAGGTCGATCGTCTGATTCACTGTGCTTGCACCAAGATAAGAATCGCGCCTATGACCCCATCTGCGTTATCCGCCCGCCGGTTACCGGAAGGTAGGCGCCGGTAACGTACGCCGCCAGGTCGCTCATGAAGAAGACGCAGGCTTTGCCGATCTCGTCTGCGCTGCCGTGACGCCGCAGCGGAATCGATTTCGCGAAGTTCATCGAGCCTTCCGACTCGATATCGACCTTCTCATCTACCATCCAGCCCGGCGCGACCATATTCACCGTGATATTGTCCGGCCCCAGCTCGCAGGCCATCGACCGGGACAAACCCACCATGGCTCCCTTGCCTGCCATATACACGGACCAGTTCGCCGGAGCCATGTTCCATAACTCCGTCACAATGTTAATGACACGACC
>JAYTEU010000623.1:0-1579 GCA_043734985.1 Chthonomonadaceae bacterium | reverse complement strand
CACGGCGGTCGCCCGGCGCGTCCAGCGCGAGGCTCGGCCCGTCGAACGCGGCGGGCAGGAGAGGCCGGCCGAGTTTGGGATGCGACACGTCGCCCGTGTCGGCGGCGAAGATCGTCTCCGCGTCGCCTTTGCCCTTTCGCCCGATGCGCGCAAACAGGTTGGACATCCTGTAGTAGTCGTTCTGCGTCCACTTCTCGAAGGGATGGTTGTGGCAGTGCGCGCACTGGACGCGAATGCCCAGGAACGCCTGCGAAACCGTCTCCGCGAACTCCTCCGGCCTGGAGCCCATCCGATAAAAGTTGACCGGGCCGTTGGCGGACGCGACGCCCTGCGCGGCCACGACCTCCCGCGCTACCTGGTCCCAGGGCCTGTTCTCAGCCACGCATGTGTGGATCCAATTGTATAAGCTCCACATTCCCTTATCGCCCAGCACATCCCGATTGACGCGCAGGAGATCGCACCAGCGGTAAGTCCAGCAGTCGATGGTTTCGGGCCGCTCGAGCAGGCTTTCGATCCACCTGCCGCGCTTGTCCGGCGATCTGTCCGCCAGGAACGCGCGGGTTTCGGCAGGCGTCGGGAGCAGGCCGGAGGTATCGAGCGTGGCGCGCCGCACGAATTCGGAGTCGGAGCAGGTCTCAGACGGCCAGAGATGGAGGGGGGCAAGCTTGGCGTAGACGCGCTCGTCGATAAAGTTGGCGCGCGGCAGCGATCGGTATCGCGCCACATCGACCGGATGTGGAAACGGCACGCTGAGGCGCGCAAAGGCCACGCGGCCCAGATACCAGACCGAGATGGCCGTTTCACCAGGGGCGAGCATGGTCGCGCGTCCGGATTCATCTACCGTGGCGATCGCCTCCTCGTTGCTGCTGTACCGGGCCCAGCGCGTGACGTCCTCGCGGTGCCCGTCCGCAAACCGCGCCGTGACCAGCAGGCGCTGCGCCCCGCCTGCCGCCATTACCCGCTCGCGAGGAGAGACCTCGATATCGACCAGGCGGGCTGTATTTGCGCTCACACCCGGCGCTCCGCCCGCTATCCAGTCAGAAACCACGCGGTACTCCAGCGAATCGCTTGGGAGCTTAAGGCCACCGTAGTGCGCAAGCGCGAGCGAGGGCTTCTTCAGGAGCAGGCTCTCGCCGGACGAAGTGAGCGAAATCCTCCTGCCTCGCCCTTCGTACCGAAGCCGATCGTAGTCCGCCGCCGGGTCGTAAGCGCGCAGGGAGAGCCGGAACCCGCCCTTGCCCGCCGCCGCGCCATGGCAGATGCCCATATTGCAGCCCTGTTTCGAAAGCACCGCCTCGACATGATTCTCGAAGCTCCAGGCAAACGGCCGCTCGAAGTTGCGTACTCGACCCACGGCGCGCGCTGTCAGCCCCTCCACCGTCGCGATAACTGCTGCTGCCCCATCGGCCGTCGGGAAGGCCACGCCCGAGCGATCCACCTTCAGTGCGCGTCCATTCGTGACCGCGAACCGGGCGCGGTCCGTAAGATCGACCGCGCTCCCATCGCTCCGAAACCCCGTAACCACCATCTGCTGTCGAAACTTTGGCCCCTCGATTGCGAACGACGAAGGCGCAATCTC
>JAYTEU010000622.1:0-2622 GCA_043734985.1 Chthonomonadaceae bacterium | reverse complement strand
GGCACGAAGCCCGGGCCGCCGAAGGCCGTGTAGCCCGGCTGGCCGTCGTGCTCTTTCTCCTCAAGCTTCTCGCTGGCATACTTGCCTTCAGAATCCGGGCTGGAGTCCACATAGGCGATCACATGATGGACTACCGCGCGGTTTCCAGGCCGAACCTCGACCGCGCTAAGAAAGCGATCCTCGGTAAAGTTGGTCTTAACGACAAAGTGGCGATAGACATCGTCGCCATCTGGAGCCAAAGTGTACTGCCGAGCGGGCTGAATGACCGCGTCCGGCTCTCCGAGCTGCCATCCATTGGTAAAAGTTCGCGGCGGCGGAAGTTTGCGAACGTCTCCGAGCGGTGCGCTCGCGTCCGCCCACTTGGCCAGTGTCACCCGTTCGCCATCCGTCAAATCTATCCGCGTTTCGTCCCTCAGATCCCCAAAGCCATGCTCCGGCTTCCAGGGCGGCATCTGACGGCTCTGGGTGTACTTCTTAATGTCCGAGGCCCATGCGCTGGCCTGCTGGTAGGTCTGAAGCGAGAACGGAGCGACCTCACCCGGCCGATGGCACCCCTCGCACTTGGCGCGAAGTATTGGGGCGACTTCTCGCGCATAAGTAGGCGCGCCGGCGGGCGCCGCGGCGGGCTTCACCGGACGGCGGATAGCGCACCCGACTGCAAGCACTTGCGGGTTCTGCACGGACTTCCCAGCGAGAACCGCGCCGATAGCATCCTCCAGGTCATGCCTGGTGACGTGCGTGGCGACAGGGTTGTCGTCGATACGCCCGCGGTACTTTACGGCGCCCTTTGCATCCACAAGCACGGCTTCCGGTGTGAATTTGGCGCCGAGCCGATCGGCGAGCGCCGCTCCGGCATCGCGCACAACCGAGAACGTCAGGCCGCGGTCTTTGGAGTGCTTCGTGATTTCCGCAAGGCTCTCCTGGCGATCCGAATAGACGGCGAATAGTTGAACGCCCTGTTTCTCATACTTTTCGGCCAGCGCCAGGAAGCGCGGCGTATAGACATTCGCAATGGGGCATTGGCTGGAGATGAAGAGAAAGACCGACGCCTTCTTTGCACCGAGAGACTGCACATCGAATCGATGGCCCTGAATATCCGCGAACGCAGGCAGAATGCCCGCCGAGCAGAACGCCGGCGCCATGACGGCGATCCCTGCGAACAGGCAGCCCAGTTTCTTGCCGAATCCATTCATTCTAAGCATAGTGGGTCCCTTTGATCGAGCTGATAATTAACTCTGTGAAATTTATCGCTAAGTAACGATACGAATCACTTCCGGCCTATGTTTCACTAAATTGCACCATTTTAGGGCCTCCGAAAAATTTTCCGAAGGGTGCATTCAGGCTTCCACTCCCAGTTTGGTTTCGATCACTTCGCAAATATCATGCACGACGGACTCTACAAGTTCCCGATCCGTGCCCTGCGCCATCACCCGAATCAGTTTCTCCGTGCCCGAGGCTCGCACCGATAGCCACTCCGCGCTGCCGAGCCGCTCCTGACCTTTGGTGATCGCCCGGTCGATGTCGAAATCCTCGCGCCAGGCGTGTTTCGAGCGGACGCGCACGCTCTTGAGGAGCTGAGGGCACGATTCGACCACGGCAGCCAGCTCCGACAGCTTTTTGCCGCTTTCCCGCATGACACGCAGAACGTGAAGCGCAGTCACGAGGCCATCGCCGGTCGGCGTCAAATTCGGGAGCAGGATGTGACCGCTCTGCTCACCCCCGATCGCCGCGCCCAGGTTATCCATGGCCTCCGCAACGTAACGGTCTCCGACATCCGTGCGATGAAGGCGAATGCCGTGCGACTTCAGAGCCTGCTCCAGGCCGACGTTGCTCATAATGGTCGAAACGACGACATCTCCCGGCAGCTCGCCGCTCGAATGCAGATGCAGGGCCAATATAGCCATCATCCGGTCGCCGTCAACAATAGCTCCAAGCTCGTCCGCCAAAAGAACACGGTCCGCGTCCCCGTCAAAAGCCAGCCCGGCCTGCGCGCCCGTCCGAACGACTTCGGCGGCCATGCTCTGCGGTTTCGTAGAACCGCACTGAACGTTGATGTTGACGCCATCCGGCTCCGAGTGCATCAGCGTTACGTGAGCGCCTAAGTCGCGAAACAGGATCGGGGCTAGCTCGTGGGCCGCGCCATTGGCACAGTCCATCACAAGAGCAAGGCCGCGCAGCGGAGCCGACTCACGCCCACCCGCGGTCGCTTCGACGCGGTCGAGATAGAACTTCACGGGGTCGCGTGTCTCTTGAATGCGCCCAATTCCCCCACCTGTCGGTGGAGCGATTTTTGACAGATCCCCCATGATGGCTTCGAGCTCGTCCTCGACACTATCGGGCAGCTTTTTTCCATTTGGGCCGAAGAACTTGATGCCGTTATCCTCAAATGGATTGTGCGACGCCGAGATGACGATCCCCGCCGCCGCGCCCATTGCGAGTACGATCTGCGCCACCGCCGGAGTTGGGACCACGTCGACGTTTACTACGTCGACTCCCATCGAAGCGAGCCCGGCGGCGATTGCGGCCTCCAGCATGTCACCTGAAAGCCGCGTATCGCGCCCGATTACCACGGTGGGCCTGTGGCCGGCATCAGCCCCCGTCGCGCTTCGACAAACCCAGTGC
>JAYTEU010000621.1:0-3414 GCA_043734985.1 Chthonomonadaceae bacterium | reverse complement strand
CATGTTTTGTTCGAGGACCACCACCTTCACGTTCGGTGGATTGATAATGTAGAACCAGTCGTTAAGGTTGTTCGCGTTCGGGAGTGGCGCATTCAGCGTAAGGGTGCCGGTCGCGGGATCGAAGGCCGAAACCGTGCGCGTCTGCCGCCCACCGGCTCCGACGAGGAACTCCAGTTTGCCGCCGATCCAGTTCTCCGTATTGCCAATCAGGTCCGCCGACGCGAACTGCCCCGCGCCCGCCGTGGTCACCCGCCCCGTAATCAGCGCATTGGCCTTGTTAGTAACCAGCACCTGATGCGTTTGCGGTCCAAAGCACCGAATTACGTCGCGGTCGTTCAATACCTGTAGTTCAAATTCAGTACCGCGCACTGCACAGAGCGCTTGCTGCCCAACAACACGGCCGGGACCATTGTACTTCCCGTAGACGGCGCTGTTCTTACCCTGGATGGACACATCGCGCTGTCGAGAGCCGGCTGTAACAATTACCTTAGAGCTCTCATTGACGCGCAGATAACTGTTATCGGAAAAGAGGACACCGGCCATGCTGCGCAGGCCGGTCACAAGGAAATAACCTCGGTCGAGCGGCTGTTGCAGAGGCGCATCCAGGAAGTCGCGGTCGTTCCGGCTAAACTTTACTACGTTCTTTTTTTCGGTGAGCCTTGCGCTTAGCTGCGCCTCCGATGGAAATGCACCCAGCAGGCCTGCAAAAGCCATCAGCGCGCCCAGCGCCCGGCAGGCATGCCGACCGTCTGGCTTAAGCACCATTGGTGTGGCCAGTGACACTATATGCACGAATGCCCTCCTCTCTCCCTCTGATTGCGAGCTCGCCGACATAATGCGCCTCGATCGTACTGTCGAGCTTCTTGAGCACAGCATCGCTGATTAGTATCTCTGTACCGAACTCTTTGTTCAGCGGCTCCAGCCGCGCCGCCGCGTTGACGGCATCTCCGATAACCGTATATCCAAGCTGGCGGCGCGCTCCGACCTCTCCGAATACCACGTCGCCGGAGTTAATCCCAATCCTGACCTTCAGTGGCGGAAGGCCGAGCCCTTCACTCAATTCGCGCCACGAACGCATTGCGGCCTGCATCTCCAATGCGCACTCCACGGCTTTCAGTTCGTGATTGGCAAGCGGGAGCGGCGCGTTGAAGTAGGCCATTACTCCATCCCCCATGATCTTGTCGAGCGTGCCTCCGTGCCTGTCGATGATCTCGACCATCTCATTTAGATAACGGTTGAACGTTTCGACGACTTCCTTCGGGCTCATCTTTTCGGAGAGCGACGTGAAGCCTTGGACGTCGGTGAACATAATGGTGAGGTGCCGTTCTTCGACCGTTCCCGGCTTAAAGTCCGTATCGAGCACCCTCTCCATAACTTTCGGCCCCACGTAGCGCTGGAACGTGTTTCGCGCCCGGCGCGCCCGGCGATCCTCCACGGCGTAGAAATAGACGCTCTCCAATCCGTAAGCCAATATAGTGGACAGGACAATCTGCACCGGCCGAATAAAGACGAAATTTGACCCCGTGTAGTACTTGAATGCTACAACTATGAGCGCCGCAATAATTGCCAGCATTACGGTAATTGGAACTAGAGCGACGACGGGACGCAGCCGAGCAACCAGAAGCGCCGTGACCAGACCGCAAATCCAAACCAGAGCGGCAAGGCGGATTCTGTCGAATTCCCTGTAGTAGTGCCGGTGTATCAAGGTATGAATTATATTCGCATGTATCTCGACCCCATATCGCTGGCCGGCCTCGGAACGCTGCTGTACGCCTGCGACCCCAATTGAACTGTTGTCTGCCCCTCGTCGCGCCAATGGGGTTGTATAGTGGTCCTGATCTGCAAACGACGTGCTTCCGATCAGGACGATTTTGTCTCGAAACCACGCTGCAAGATTGCCGGTATTCTTCGGATCAAGAACGTCGCCCATATTGAGTGTGGTGCAAGTGTTTGGCCCTGGATACCCCGCATAGCAGATGTTAACGGTTCGCGCGTCGCCGACAGCGGTCTGGCTATCGAGTGGATGAAAAAAGATTGCGCCGTTAAGGAACTCCCCACTACCCAATTGGGCGGCCAACGCTTCGCCGATGTTCCTGTTGATTATTTCCTCTGTAGGGTCAGGTGCCCCAGCGCGGTATTTCCAATAAAGCCCGGCAATCATGGGCGCAAAAGTGGGATACGCCTTGCTGCCGATCGGCAGGTCGGGATCATCAGGTCCATCCAAGGTCAGCCAAAATCGACGCACCACGCCATCCAGACTATCCCGAGAAACATTTGCGGGCGCGACGGCGCGGGCGGCGTGTCGCAGTTCCGCGATCGGAAAATCCTCGCTTCTGGCCACATACTCAAGCGATTGGGCTGACGAGCGGCTGAAATTAGCGGCAAGCACCACATTGCCGCAATCCTTGAGCGCTGCTGCAAACTCCTGATCGTCATTGGTAATTGTCGCACTGCGATTGTAGCCACTCGGTGTGCCGAACTCCAAGTCGATACCGATTACAACGGCGCCAGCCCTCTTGAGTTTGCGTATCAGATCGGCGATTACGCGACGCGGATAGGGTTGACCGTTCGAGCTGACGCGTCCATAAAGTGCGTTGATAGTAGCAGTGTCGTTTTCGCCTTTTGCGACAATCACAACTTCCGACAGCCCCGGCGCCGGCCTGCCCAGTTCATCGGTCCTGGTAGTGTGAGGGCCGCGCACCTGAAATAGATAATCGTATACCGCCGTATCGAGCTTATCAAAAAGATTCTCGACAGCGCCAGCATGGTCGGCTGCGCCTTTTTGCCTGCCCGCGAGCGACTCGATGCGCGGAGCGGTCAGAATTAACAGCGGCGCCAGCAGTCCGATGGCGACGGCAATCGCTGTCGATTGCCAGGCACGCGCTATTTGCAGTCCTTTCCAGGGCATGGACTAGCCGGTTCCTTTGGTTTTACTGGAAGGGTCCGCGCGGAGGCGGGGTGGGTGAAGCAGGCTGGCGTTCAATTATATCAAAATTCCCGGCAGATGACAATGTTTTGTACCTATCGCGAACCGTGCAGACTGGATGACCGATTTCAGGCGAACAATTCCACGTCGAACACCAGCCCGATGCACTTTCGCCACGCGTCCAGGACGGCCATGTTGCCGAGCGTGTCGTCCCAAGTCATGCAGGGCGGGGGAGCCTGGCGTTCCGCGAGGTGGACGGCGACGGTATCGGCTTCGACGGCATAGAGCGGGACCGGCGATTCGACGGTTATCTCCTCTGCGGCCTGCCCGGTTCGCTGGACAATGATCTTATTGTCTCTTTCGCCGGGGAACCACGGACTCGGGACGCGGATGCTGCCTTCGGAGCCCCAGATGCGCAGCTCATTGTCCGCGGCCGCCTGCGTGGCGCAGGCGAGGTTCGCAACGATCCCACCTGGGAATTTGAGCGC
>JAYTEU010000620.1:0-1618 GCA_043734985.1 Chthonomonadaceae bacterium | reverse complement strand
CGGACCACCCTGAAACTGCCGTTCAAAGCCCTGAATCTGCGAATATCGGCGTCATCTGCGGATAAAGTCCTCTTGGTCACTCCGCGTCTCAGCAGGCTGGTTTTGGCGATCTGCGATGGGGGCCGGGTGCGATTCTGGCACGGCGCGGACGGTGTGGAGATACCCTGCAGCCTCAATACGGTCGGTCTCATTTCCTGCGGAGAGCGGCTCGTTGTCAAACAGTCCGGCGCGCTGTATGAGGTGCGCCGGCTGGAGCTGCCCACCATGCTTCAGCCGATGCTTCACCCCGTCGCGAATGTGCTGCCTCACGCTACGCGCCTGTTTGATGACGTGGCGGTACAGGACATTCTCGGCGCGTACCATGTCTCGCTCTTTCCGCAGCCAGGCACATGCCGCACGGTGCGGATTCCGGACTTGGATGGCCACCGTATCCTGGACGCGCGGTTCGACAACAACGTCCTGATGGTCGCAAGCGAGCAGGCCGGAAAGTACGTGATCTCCATTCTCCGGTTCGGAGTGGATTACCGCGACTACGATCTCCGCGCGGTCCCGGACGCCGCATCGCCGGACATAGGTTTCGTTACTCTCGATAACGGCGTCTGCCTATGGCTAAATCCGCGGCAGGAGCTGAAAATCTTCTCTAATCGCAAGGGCGCGTCCTCGCTGAAGGTTCTCGACGAGCCCGCGCTTCACGGCGCGCGCCTCTTCATGGACGGAACGCAGGCCCTCTTCGCCCGGGGCGATACCCTCTACGAAATGAAAATGGGGACGTGAGGAATTTACACTACAATCGTGTATGCGGTCGTTCTTCCCGTTCGTAAACAGGTTTATACCGCAACATTACAGTGGCGCTGCCCATGGAATTACGACAGGAGACAGATTGCAAATGGACGACCTTAAGGGAAAAGTGGCCCTCGTGACGGGAGCCAACAAGGGCATTGGGCTGGAAATAGCGCGGCAATTGGCGCAGCAGGGCTGCACCGTACTGGTCGGCGCGCGAGACGAACAGCGCGGCCAGGAAGCGGCCAATGTCCTAGTCGCGGAGGGCCTGGATGCCCGATTCGTACCGCTCGATGTCACCGATCAGGGAAGCGTGGATGCAGCCGCCGAAAAGATTGCGACTGAGTTCCAGAAGCTCGACATTCTCGTAAACAACGCCGCTATCGGCCTCGACCGTACGCCGCCCAGTCAGCTTGAGATAGACATTCTGCGGCGCACCTACGACACGAATGTGTTCGGCGTCTTTGCCGTCACCAAGGCGATGCTCCCACTCCTGAAGAAGGCGGAGGCGGGGCGCATCGTAAACATGTCTTCGGGACTCGGATCGCTGACGCAGACTAGCGATCCTAAATGGGGGTTTGCAGGCATAAATCTGCTGGCATACAACTCCTCCAAGTCGGCGGTAAATGCCCTTACGGTCCAGTTCGCCTCCGAACTGCGCGACACTCCCATCAAGGTCAACGCGGCCGATCCCGGCTACGTCGCCACGGATTTGAACGACCATCGCGGCCACCGAACGGTAGCGCAAGGAGCTACAGCGCCGGTTCGCCTCGCCACACTTCCCGCCGACGGCCCAACCGGGGGCTATTTCGACGAGGACGGCGTCGTGCCCTGGTAG
>JAYTEU010000619.1:0-1809 GCA_043734985.1 Chthonomonadaceae bacterium | reverse complement strand
CTAGAGTCCTCGACATGATGCAGAAACCCATGCGTGATCGGCGCCGATTCCTTTGGCCGGCCTGGGCTGGCGCGTTCTTTGGAGTGCTTTCCTTTTTTCGCGTATCCAGCAAGCCCCGCTTCGAGGCGATTCACGTGCTTGACGTTGTCGGGTTGATGACCGCCGGAGCGGGCATCGCCGTCACCATCATGGCGCTGGTTATGTTCTTCACTCATGACTCTCGTACAGGTGACAGCAGGGCAGGAGAAAAAAGTGGCGAGGAGTCAAACTGATGGACTACCGGGCCGGACTTCTCGCGGCCACCGCGATCATCACCCTGCTTTCGGGTCTTCTGCTCTCCGCAGTCCTCGCAGACAGAAAGAGCACGATGGTTTGCTCGCCGCTTCCCGCTGGTTAAAGCTGGTCGGGAGTTTTCCATAGCAAGGAAGTGTGGCGTGGAATGTCACCGTTTCGCTCGGTTTTCCAGGGTAATCAGCCGGATTTTCCAATGAACCCACTTCGGCAATAGCCACGAGGGTTCGAGGTGCGTTCCCAACGCCTGCAAATTGGGTGCCCCGTTGTGCTTGTTCGCGGTTGCGAAGCGCGGTCCCTTCACCCGCTCCATGGATTTCAGGGCGCTTACGAATTGACGGGCAGGAGAATTATTTCCCGCGGGCACCTTCCCAGTCGAAGGTCATTCACCTTGAACGCTCACAGCCTGCCGCCCGTCACGGCTCCACCACCCGGTAGAAGCCGATCGGGTCGCCAGCCTCCAGCGTAAAAGGGGATTGGGCGTTGGTCCGATAGTCTTGCCAGTCGGCCAGCTTCAAGTTCGTGGCCTTCTGAACTCGATAAGGCCCAGTGCCGCCAATCCAGGACAGGGTGAAGACTGATCCCTGAGTTGATGCCTGACGATCGAGGCGCACGCTGATCGGCAAAGACTTGATAAAGAGCGTGTCGCTGAAGGTAGTGGTTCCGCCATTGAAGGGGAAGCCGCTGGCGGTCGTGGCGGTCACGACGATGATATTTGTCGCATTAGCTCTCAGCGGCATTGCGGCCACGCTCCAGGAATCGGTTCCGAGGGCATCACCTTGGGTGCGCGTGGTCAGGTTCTCCCAACTCACGCGGGTGACCGTCTCCCCCATGGCCTCAGCCGAGCCGGCCAGAGCCACGGTCGCGGCAGAGGTGACAATGCGTTCCTGGCTGCCGGGAGTCGTAATGGACAAGCGTGGGCGCTCGACGGAAGCCACCCCACGCCGCTGCGCCATGAGCCAGTCATTGATCACGGGGCTCATGTCGCCCTGGCCTATGCCGCCCGCGTGACCGCCGTTCAGGAACTCAGTGTAGATCGGGTGGCCGCCGGCTCGGCGCAGGGCTTGCACCAAATCCCGCGACCCCGAGACGCTGAGCGAATCATCGGCCGCATGCCAGACCCTCATCGGCACGTCTTTGATCGCCGCCGGAGAAGCACTTCCTTGCCATCCGGCGGCTAGGGCGGCGGCCGCAAACAGACCGGGGCGCAGACTGAGCAGATCCCAGGCAGCATGCGCCCCCTCGGAAGATCCCAACACGTAAACGCGGCCGGTATCGACGCTGAACGTGGCCATCAGCTTATCCACCAGCGCGGCGACTTGTTCGAGGTACTGAGGCGTCCAGGAAGCGTCCCCGTCCCCGCTGCGGCGTGTGACATAGACGACCAGCGACGGAGTGGCTGCTTGCCGCGCGTAGGACGTGTGCACGAAGAACTGCGCGGGCAGAGTGCTGAATATAGTCGTCTCGTCGATGCCGCCGCCAGTGAACACAAGGATCAGCGGGTAGCGACGGGCGGGG
>JAYTEU010000618.1:0-4739 GCA_043734985.1 Chthonomonadaceae bacterium | reverse complement strand
CGCCGCTCGACCCAAATAGTCCCGAAACCAAGCGCGCTGAACGCGACCCCGAAGAACGCGCTTACCACCGTCACGTAGCGGTGACCCCACCAGTTGTCCAGCCTTCCCCTGCCCGGCGCGGCGGGATCGTAGAGCACGCGCACCTCCTGGCCGACGCGGTAGGCCGGACGGACGGACGTGAGGATGCTGGTGAACTCACGCGCCTGCCCCTCCGCGAGGTAGCGCACCCTTGGCGCAAAGGTCCGATTGCTGTCGCGGTCCTGAGACGGAACGATCGCCGTCACCGTGCCGGCAGCAGGGAGGTCCGTCGCCAGGAACCGCCGCGTCTGTACCGTGCTCCAGACGGCGATACAAAGGCAAACCACCCCGGTAAGTGCGCTGAGATAAGCGATAGTCCGGGCGAAGTCGAGTTTCATGGTTACTCCGGCTATGTTCTTCGAGGCGCGCACCAGGCGGCGATGGCATCTCTGGAAGTTCACAGAGCCTCGTGTAACACAAAATAGTGAGGTTGAGTAGGTGATTTCCTGTCAGATTATGCTGGTAATGGTGGATGTCGTGCATTACTTGACAGGCGTTCGAACCGTATGTTATGATCGGATGTTACCGTAAGGACGTTTCCGAAGAGCAACTTTTGCCAATCTGATCGGAAACGCTACTGCATGTTGTATGACAACGCCTTACCACTCTTCCTATTACGCCCACATGCTTACTCGGCGGAGCAGTTCCGACAGCCTCGCAAAATTTGGAGCGTCGCTGTTCAACGCGACCGTCGACCTCAACCCCCATCAACTTGATGCCGCACTGTTTGCATTCCGCTCTCCTTTGTCGCGTGGGGCAATTCTGGCCGACGAGGTAGGACTTGGCAAGACCATTGAGGCCGGGCTGATCATCAGCCAGTTGTGGGCCGAGCACAAGCGTCGCATTCTTGTAATCACGCCGACGACGCTGCGCAAGCAGTGGGCTCAGGAGTTGTCAGACAAGTTTTATATTCCGTCGACCGTTCTTGATACGCGCGAATACAATTTGAAGAAACGCGGCGGCAACGAGCAGCCGTTTCAGCAGCAAGACACCGTAGTTGTCTGCTCCTACCACTTCGCGGCAAGCCACCAACTGGAAATCGCGAACACCCCCTGGCATATCGTTGTAATCGATGAAGCCCATCGCCTGCGCAATGTGTACAAGCCGACCAATAAGATCGCGAATGCGCTTAAACTAGCCGTCTACTCGCACCCGCTTCTGCTGCTGACTGCGACGCCACTCCAGAACAGCCTGCTCGAACTCTATGGTCTTGTCAGCTTCCTGGACGAGCACGTGTTTGGAAGCATCGAGGCGTTCCGTAACCGGTATATGCGTGGCCCGATTGCCGAGCGTGAACTGGCGGAGTTGAAACAGCGATTGCGCCCAATTTGCCAGCGGACTCTTCGGCGGCAGGTGCAGGAGTATATCCGGTTCACTAACCGCGTTTCCCTGGCTCAGGATTTTACTCCCACTTCCGCTGAACAGCGCCTTTACGACCTGGTGTCCGACTATCTTCGCCGTGATAACCTCCACGCCCTGCCCGCCGGGCAGCGCAAACTTATCACGATGGTGATGCGTAAGCTGCTCGCCTCCTCGACCTTTGCGGTTGCCTCCACGCTTCGGGCCCTCGCCGAACGATTGAAAAAGCAGCTTGCCCGCGAGGAACCTCAACAACAAGCGCTGGAACTGCTCGAAACGGACTATGAGACCCTGCCTGAAGAGGCCGAGGAGTGGACGGACGAAGCCAATGCGGTGGACGATGAGATTAGCACTTCAATCCAGGAGATAAAAAAGGAAATTGCGGAGCTGACAGGCTACAGCGACCTTGCGCAGCAAATAACGTCGAACGCCAAAGGACAGGCCCTGCTGCAAGCGCTGGATCAGGGATTCCAAAAGATGGAGGCGCTGGGAGCGCAGCGCAAAGCCGTTATCTTCACGGAGTCGCGGCGCACGCAAACGTATCTAATCGATCTCCTGAATGCAAATGGCTATGCGGACCGTGTAATCACGATCAACGGAACCAATGTGGACGATCGCTCCGGCAGCATCTATCGGGCCTGGGTAGAGCGCCACAAAGGCGAGCCGGTAGTGACCGGCAACCGTTCCGTGGACCTGCGGGCCGCAATTGTGGAGCATTTCCGGGACCATGCGGACATTTTGATTGCGACAGAGGCCGCTGCGGAAGGCGTCAACCTACAGTTTTGCTCGCTGGTCGTCAACTACGATCTGCCCTGGAATCCGCAGCGCATCGAGCAGAGGATCGGCCGCTGCCACCGATACGGGCAGAAACACGACGTTGTAGTGTTCAACTTTCTGAATCTCGGCAACGAAGCCGACCAACGCGTGTTCGATCTGTTAAAGGAAAAGTTCAATCTGTTCGACGGCGTTTTCGGATCGTCCGACGAGGTGCTCGGCGCGCTGGAGTCGGGGGTGGACTTCGAACGGCGAATCGCGGACATCTATCAATCGTGCCGCACATCCGAAGAGATCGAATCTGCGTTCTCCAAACTGCGTGAGGAGTTGGAGGTCGAGATTACGGCCCGTATGGCAAGCACGCGAACAGAGCTTCTGGAGCACTTTGATGAGGATGTGCGGAATCGCCTCAGGGTAACTACCGAAGAGCGAGAAGCCCTGTTGAACGGTATCGAGCGTGCTTTCTGGAACATGACGGAGTTCGAACTGCAAGGCGCGGCGAGGTTTTTGGGAAGCGATCATCGGTTCGAACTTAGACCCGGCCTATTTCCGGCGAGCGAAATTCCCGCGGGGTGGTACGAGTTCAGCCGCAATCCCGCGGCGCAAACGGGCCCGGCGCATGCCTACCGTCCGGGACATCCGCTTGCCGAGCGCCTTGCCAAGCGAGCCAAAGAGCGTTCTCTCCCTCCGGCTCGCATCGTTTTTCGGTTAAGCGAGCATCCCGGAGGGCATATTGGCTTATTAAAAGAGCATTTGGGACGGCGTGGATGGCTGCGCCTGGAGCGACTCACCGTTCAGACACGAGAAGACGAAGACCACATTTTGTTTGCTGTCATGACCGACGAGGGACGACCGCTTCCTTCTGATTTTGGAGAGAAGCTGTTCCAGGTCGCCGGTGATCGGGCTCAAGAGATCGACGTTCCGGAGGAAGTAACTCTACAGCTCCACAATCAGATGCAGGCGCTGCGAGCGCATACATTCGAGCAAGTGCAGGACCGCAACCGGCTCTATTTCGATCAGGAGATGGACAAACTCGATCGCTGGTCCGGCGATCGTAAATACAGCCTCGAAATCGGCATAAAAGAGCTTGACAACGAAATCAAGCAGGTCGGACGGGATGCCAGGTCGGCGGTCACGCTGGAAGAAAAAATCGCATTGCAGCGCAGGAAGAGAGAGCTTGAAGCGCAGCGCAGCCGAAAGCGAAGGGAGTTATTCGAGGCGCAGGACGAGGTTGACCTTCAAAAAGAGAAGCTGCTCACCGATGCCGAGACGATGTTGAAACAGAGGACCTCGCAGGCATCGCTATATACCATCCAGTGGGAGATCGTGTGACGCATGTATCTCTTTTATGTGGATGAGAGCGGGCAGAGAGATTTCCACGAGACCGGCAGCCGACACTTTGCTTTGGGCGCGGTAGGCATCGCGGAGGCAGACTGGAGGGCGGTCAACCAGCAGATTAACGCGCTGAAAGTAGAGGTCTTCCGGACTCGCCGCGTGGAGTTCAAGTCGGTCCGCCTGCGCAACCTGGAGAAACAGAAGAAGCACTACCTCGATCCTTTTGGATTGACCGTGCCGCTGCTGACGGAAGCCATCGAACGGCTCTATGCAGTCTTGATGGAAGCGCCGGTTACACTCTTCGCCGTGGTGATTGACAAGCAGCAGATGCGAGAGAGAGCGGTTTCGCCGAACTCAATAACGGAATACGCCCACGAACTGCTGGTGGAGCGATTTGAGGAGTTTCTATGCGCCCAGACCGAGAAACACTTCGGCGTGGTAATTCACGATCTGATACAGGAGACGACCGGCCCCGCGCGAAGCCATCAGCGCGAAATCATCAATCTGCACGATCAGATTCTGTGTGACGGAAGAACCGCGACGACGGAGATAGTGAGCATGGTGGAGGGCGTTCATTTCATCGAAACGGACCAGAGCAACTTTCTGCAGATTGCGGATCTGGCCGCCTATAACGTCTACCGCCACTTTAGCGATAATTGGAAAGATTGGGACCGGCTGGCCGCGTTTCCGGAGGAGCATGCTTTCTCGACGATGGGCATGTATCCCTATTTTGCCAGGCTTCTGCCGAAATTCCACAGGAATGCGGAAGGGCTTATACGGGGATGCGGGATCAAGAAGCAGCCAAACGAATGAAGACGGAATCACCGTCGATTCGATGAGAGCATCGTTTACATGGCCCTATAGACCAACAGATGCCGGACAATGTCCTCCCGTCAAGTTCAGTAGTATTGTACCACGATTTTACCGTATGACAGCTAAAATTTTGCGTCAGGCAGGGCTTCAATGCGCCGTGCCTGACGCTCCGCAAGATTCACGTGCCGGTTTCACTCCGCACCACTAAAAAGACAACAAATGACCCAACGAACCCGTCTCGAACTAACCTGGCCCGGCAAGAACGATCCCCGTCCCCGCCTGGAGCCGCGCATTCTGCTGGAAGACACCGACAAATCCTACCACGCCGCGCACCGCGTCTCCGACACCGACCTCTTCGACAGCCGCGTTATCTTCGGCGA
>JAYTEU010000617.1:0-3749 GCA_043734985.1 Chthonomonadaceae bacterium | reverse complement strand
CGGGCGGCGGTGCAGGTCGGCGGGGTCGCCTCCGCGGTCCAGCAGCACATCGATCGACGCGGGGGCATGGAAGCGCGCGGCCAGTGCGAGCGGCGTCTCTCCGGCGTCATCCTTCGCCTGGATGTCGGCCCCACGGTCGATCAGGAGCGCGACGGCATGCGCGGCGGAGTTTCTTGCGGCCTGGTGGATGGGAGTGCGGCCCGCGCTGTCTCGCGCTTCAATCTGCGCGCCGGCATCGAGGAAGATACCGATGGCCCCGATTGAATCTGCGTAGGCGGCGCGGTGCAGCGGCGTGGCTCCACCCACGATCCGTGCATCGACGCGCGCGCCATGCCGGAGCAGCATGCGGGCATAGTCCAGCGGGAGGCCGTTCGCCGCCTGGAAGAGCAGCGTGGTTCCGTCCTCCCGGGCGTAGTTCGGGTCCGCGCCATGGTCCAGCAGGTCGGTCGCGATCTGGCAATTGCCCATCGCGACGGCATGCTCAAGCAGGGACATAGGTATCGCGCGGGTCGGCCCCGGGCCGGTGGGACGGCCCCATATGCCTCGCCAACTACCCGCATTCCGTAAATCGACAGCCGCCTGCTCGAAAAAATCCAGGTCCGAACTGCGGATGGTTCCCCGCGCATTCGCACCCTGTTGGAGCAGCTCGTGGACGCGCGCGGCGTTCTTTGTGACGACGGCTTGTTCAAATTCCGCGTCGAAACCCGCCCGCCAGATGAAGTACCAGACTGCCGACGCGGCAGCCACCGCACTCCAAATGAGCGCGGCTCGGCGGCGCGGCGATAGCGGAACCTGCCTCTTGGTTTTCATGTCTCTGTCTCCCAGGCGGGGGGCAGTGCGCGCTGCGCGTACATTTTGGACGGCGTATACCCCGGAGGTCGAAACAGAGTTATTCAGTTCCTTTTGTAGTGGCCAGCGCGGGATTTCATTGCCGCAACGCGAGAACTGAATGGCTCTGAGATTGAATACCTCCGGCAGCAAATGGCAGCCGTCTTCCAGTCGGGAGATGCTACGTCGCGAGAAGGCTATCGCGTCCGCAGGACGCTTATACTTTGTGGCCGGGTGTTTTCAACACCCGGCCCATGCGGACGCGTTCGATAAATCCGGCCGATTCCCTACGTCTTCAGGAAATGTGCCAGGATGAACATCTCCAGCCCTTCGTAGTCCTGAGCGGCCACGTAGGCCGCCCACTCGTTCCGGTCGATCGAGGCGGAAACGGCAACCAGCCGCTCGAAGACCTCCTTGCTGTTGGCAAGGTGCTTCCAGGCGATCTCATTCGGCTGGGTCCGCATGGCCTTTACGTCCAGGCCGACCACTTCGCCCTTCGCGCCGTAATCGTTCCTGACCAGTAGGTCCACCTGATTGAACGCGCGGCGAAGATCGACGCTTCCGAAGGACTTGTCCTGATCGTACTTAAGCCCATTTTGATCGTTCAGGTGAACGCCCCAGAGTTTGCCGTGCCAGAGCGCGTACGCCATCTCGTCCGAAGGGTCCAGGCCGAGCAGGATGCAGTGCGCCGACTCGATGAGCACTCCCGTGCGAACGGGGTCGATCGTCCTGGAGCAGAGCGCGAGCATATGGCCCGTGCTTGGCAGGTACATCAGGTCCATCGGCTCGTTCGGCTTCATCTCGCCGAGAATGCGGATGTTCGGGTCGTAGCTTAGGATCGCGTTGCAGTACTCCAGTATCCGATCGAAGGCAGCAAGCGCGTCCTTGGATTCGCGGATATACGTGCCCTCGCGCGCGGGCCAAAGCACCAGGCGGTCCGTGCCCAGCGCGTTCGCGATATCGATCGAGCGCTTGGCCCGGTCGAGCGCCAGACCGCGCGAAACCGCGCTGTTCGCGGTAATTCCACCATCGGCGAACCTGGGATCCTCCCACAGGCGCGGCGCGACGAACTCGACCGTCAGGCCATGGTCGTCGCAGATCCGCTTCAGCGACCGGCAGGCGGCATCCGTCTCGCTCGGCGGAACGTCCATCGGCACGGCGTCGTCATCGTGGAGCTGGATATAGGTAAACCCAAGGCGCTGGAGGATCGCGCACTTTTCTGCAAATTCGCGCTCCGGCCGTACGGGCGGCCCAAACGGGTCGGCGCCTGGATGGAGGTTCCAAACGCCTGCGGAAAATTGAAATTTAGTGTTCATAAGTCGTCGCAGTCCCTTGAGTTAGGCAGTCGGCAGTCGGCATTCGGCAGTAGCAAGATGTCCGGCACACCGTTACCGCCTTATTTAGACACTGAAGCGAAATGCCCTGCGCCATTTGCAAAAATGTAGTCAATGGCGACGGGTAAACCCTTCGCTAAAGACCGCTTCGCGGCGTGTGTCCTTCGGAAACGATCCATTTCTCGCCCCACCCAAGGGGTACCCGGCGAACCGCCGAAGGCGCTACAGCGAAGGGTTTACCCGTCGCCTCGTTGAACTACCTTCGTTAATACTCTATGGCCCGCAGAGAGGAAACTGAACCAAGATGAAACATCCGGCACACGCTCGGAACTTGATACCGACGATAGTCGCCATGCTGGCTGGCTGCGCGCTTACGGCAGCGCCGGCCCCGGGCGCAGTTTCAGGAGAACGTGTATAAGCCCGCCGCCGAAGCCGGCCCGGGCGCAGTTTCAGGAGAACGTGTATAAGCCCGCCGCCGAGGTTTCCTGGGGTAGCCGCGACGCGGCAACCCCAGGCTAAAGGACGTATCCCCTTCGGGGAACAATTGCGCTAATCTTCAATATCTTTTCAACACCCGGCCCTAGCAGCTTGGAAATTGAACGAAAACGGAATTATGGACCTTACCGATCTAGAAGCCTTCTACCGAGCCACCACGTTTCTTGTCGATCATCCGGGAGGGCAAAACATTTCGATTCGCGTCGGACAGCAGCATTCCGCCCTGGATGAGATCATTACGCCTCTCGGCGCTACCTGGGCCTTCCTGACGGCCGCCAATCCTCGCTCCATCGTCCTCACGGAAAGCGAAAACGCCGCCCGGAATAGCTCCCTCATTGAATGCGTGTCGGCAGCAGGTTACCCATTCTGGCCCGGCTCGGGCATCTCCGATTACAGCGATTGGAAACCGGAAGAGAGCCTACTGGTAGTCGGCATGTCCAAAGACGAATCCGATCGATTCGCACAGCGGTACGATCAGAACGCCTTTGTCTATGGGGAAATTGGAGGAGTGGCGGAGTTGGTCTGGACACGCGCAATTATATGATATTCTCGCCACCTCCCCAGAGTTTCATAACAAAATCGAAACGTAACAAGGGCCTGGGGGAAAATTCCCCAGGCCCGCTATACCACTACTACTGCCGGCGCGGCGCTATTTCACCGCTACGACGCCTGTTTCAATTCGGCGGTGGTGATCAGTCGCGGGCCGATGCGCTGGACAACGGTCTCCTCTTCGACGATGCAGCGCTCGATGTGGTCGGTCTTGAATATCGTGGACGGGTTCGACAGGATGCGCCGGAAGTCCTGCGTCGTTTGGGAGTGGGGTTAAGGGGTGACAGGGTGAGAGGAAGAAACGGGCGCCACCATTGCCGAATGGAGGAATGCAGGAGGACGCGCTGCCGGCTTCCAAATATTTTTATTTAGTCACAACTCGGTCACCTGCTTGTCCAGGATCGTGACGGCCGCGAATGCCCCATTGATCTTCACGTAATACTTGCCCACCGGCAGCAAGAGTATGCCGAAGTGGACGCCCATCTCTCTCTTTTTCGTTTCGTCGAAGAGGGCCGCCGTGACACCAGCCGGTGTTGCAGCAAG
>JAYTEU010000616.1:0-1970 GCA_043734985.1 Chthonomonadaceae bacterium | reverse complement strand
TTTCCGGCGGGGGACATTTCCGGCGGGGGACAAGCCCCCACCCTACGATTGGTTGACTCGGAACTCGCAAGGGTTAGGCGGCGACTTTTGGCGATTCCTGAATTGTAGGCTGCGCTTTGCTGAGATTTGCCGGGCATGTCGGCGAGAGGCGGAGCTGCTGCGATGCGGCGCTTGAACGGAGTTTGTTGCTGCCGTTCAGTGCGGCGACTTTGTAGCATTCTGCGAGCGTCGGATAGTTGAAGACGCTGTTGATGAAGTAGTCGACCGTTCCCTTGAATGCTATTACCGCCTGCCCGATGTGGATCAGTTCGGTTGCGCCGGTGCCGATCGCGTGCACGCCGAGGATCTGGCGGGTCTCCTCGTGGATCAGCAGCTTTAACATGCCGAACTCATCGCCGATAATCTGGCCTCGCGCTATCTCGCGATACTGCGCGATCCCGGCTTCGTAGGGAATGCCTTCCTTTGTGAGCTGCGCCTCGGTCTTCCCGACCATGGATATTTCGGGGATGGCGTAGACGCCGTAGGGGAACAGCTCCGGAATGGACGAGCAGGAGGCTCCGAATGCGTGGCAGGCGGCGTGGCGGCCCTGTTCCATGCTTGTGCTGGCGAGGGCTGGAAAGCCAACCACGTCCCCCACCGCGTATATGTGCGGGACCGTTGTCTGATAATCCTCGTTCACGGGAATGCGGCCCCGGCTGTCCGCCTCGATTTCGATGCCTTCCAGCCCGAGATCGCCGGTAGCGCCCTGTCGCCCGATACAGTAAAGAAGCGTATCGGCGTAGAGGTGCTTGCCGCTGTGCAGAGTCGCCTGCACCTGGCCATCGGGGAGCACCTGAATGTCGACAACTCGCTCGCCGAGCCTCAGCGTAACCCCTGAAGAGCGCATCTGGTACTGCAGCGATTCTATGATCTCGGAGTCGACGAAATCGAGCAATCGTTCCCGAGCCTCGGTCAGGATAACTCGAACATCGAGCGCGGCCATCATGCAGGCATATTCCGTACCGATGACGCCGCCACCGACGATGATCATGCTCTTGGGCAGACGCTTCAGATGAAGGATACCGTCGCTATCGATGACTCGTTTGTCGTCGAACGGAACGTTGGCGGGTCGAGAGGGGGTCGTACCGGTGGCGATGACCGCGAACTCCGCCCGGATCTCCTCGAAGTTGTAGGGCCGCGTTATGCGGATCGTGTGCCGATCTTCGAAGCGCGCGTCTCCCGCGATCATCTCCACGCCGTTGCGCGCCATATGCGAGCGGATAAGCTCGATCTCGCTGCGGATCACGTTCTGGCTGCGGTAGATCAGGTCGTCGATAGTGACATCCTGCTTCACCTGATAGCTCTGGCCATAGAGACGCCTCTGCCCGACTCCCGTAAGGTAGACGACTGCTTCTCGAAGCGTTTTGCTGGGAATAGTGCCTGTATTGAGGCAGACGCCGCCCAGGGCCTGATTGCGCTCGATGAGAGCGACCTGCTTGCCGAGTTTGGAGGCCTGAATGGCGGCGCGCTGGCCCGCGGGGCCGCTGCCGATTACGACTAGATCGAATTGTTTCATAGGTAGGTTATGGTCGGCAGTTTTGCTGGGATTCGTGAGAGGGGAAGAGTTTTCAACGGAAGAATCGAAAACACACGAAAAGGCGAGGCAGCGGTGTTGAAGGGCGCTTGCGTGAGGGTTGAAGGCGTGAGATGGCTCTACGATTCCACCGCAGTACTCCGCAATGTCGGGAGGTGTAAGATTGAGGAGATGAAAAAGTGAGACGGGCTTTGTAGCCCGTCTCACTAATTGTTAGTTCCTGGAGAAACGCGATTGAAGCAGTAACTTAGCGGCGCGGTCGGAAACGGGCCTTGGGCACATCGTCCCCGTCTTCTTCTTCGGGTGCGGGCGCGGGTGTCGGTGGTGCATCCGGCCTTCGGTCGCGATCCGGCCGGCCCCTATCGCCGCCACGGTCACCGCCGCCTCCAAAGCGCGG
>JAYTEU010000615.1:0-1898 GCA_043734985.1 Chthonomonadaceae bacterium | reverse complement strand
CGTTGCTATATCTCGTTGAGCGGTGGGGCGGGTATACTGCACGCGATTGCGTAGGCCCACAACGCAGTGCGCTGGTTAATTTCGTGGCTCGATTGACGCGGGCCGGCACTAATACAAGGAGCGAGAATGCGCTATTTGACAAGTGCTACACGCACGCTTGGGCTCAGCGCGCTATTTGCGGCCGCGCAGACCGGCGCGACCGCACAGCAGGGGCCGGGGGGCGGGCAAGGTCCGGGTGGCGGAGGCGGCATCGGAGGATTTCGTCAGCGCGGCGGGGGAGCGGCCGCGGCGGGACCACGGCCGTACGCCGAAGTCATCACCGACAAAGCCAAATCGGAGCCCGGAGTATTTATCGTTCATCGACTTGACGACAAGGTGTACTACGAAATACCACCTGCCATGCTGAACCGCGTTATGCTCTGGTCCACGGAGATAGCGCAGCTTCCGGTGAACCTGGGGTACGGCGGAACCGCAGCGGGGCATAAAGTCGTCCGATGGACACGGCGAGGCAATAAAGTCTACTTGCGTCTGGTCGACTCTTCGATTCGCGCCGAAGGAACAGGCGCCATTCGCACGGCGATTAACGCCGCATCGCTGGAACCGATAGTGGCCGCGTTCGACATTGAGGCTGAAGGCAAGGACAAGGCTCCCGTCATAGAAGTGACGCGACTGCTTAACTCGGATACCACGGAGTTTTCTGTTCGGTCACGGCTCGGCGGCTCGGCGGTCGACCCGTCGCGTTCCTATATCGAGAACGTTAAGTCGTTCCCGACAAACATTGAAGTGCGGACTCTTTATACCTTTGCCGGCGGAGCAGGCAGCGGTGCATTCACGCTGCCGGGCGCACCCACGCCGAATCCCTCGCCATCACCTGATCCAAGCCCGCTGCCCACTCCGGCACCCAGGCCGGGCCGGCGAGGTCCGGGTGGAGGAGCAGGCTTTGGCCGGGGCGGCGGATCGAGCATTACCGCGCTTATTCACTATTCGATGACACTCTTGCCGGAAGAGCCGATGATGGGCCGCTTGTCGGACTCTCGTGTCGGGTTCTTCAGCGACAGCTATCAGGACTATGGGCGAGACGAGCACCGCGTGGTGGACCGGGTCTACATCAATCGATATCGGCTCGAAATGAGAGACCTCGCCGCGAAAGTATCGGAACCGGTCAAACCAATTGTCTACTACGTCAGCCGTGAAGTGCCGGAAAAGTGGCGACCCTACATGAAAAAGGCGGTAGAGGCCTCTATCATGGACTACGGGCGGTTCAACTATGTGGCACAGCCGGGAGACAATGCCCGACTTATTCCGATCATCGGCCCTTACGATAAGTTCGCGATAAGCTGGGGCTACTCCCCAATCGGTGGAACTCACAATCCGGATGACGAAAAGACCCAGTTGGACGCATGGGCCTCCAAACAGGCAATGAACCCGACGCTTCGATTCGGCCACGCACCGGAGTCCGGGGACACAGAAGACCCAACGCAGCAGACAGAGGATCTCGGCTCTGATCCGATCGAAGCGACGCGGTATGGCCTGAAAAACATCGCCCGTGTTGTGCAGATGCTGCCGACGGCGGCGGTGAAGTATGGCGAGGATTACGACCTTCTTCACGAGATGTACGACGCGGTCTTGTCGCAGAGACAGCGCGAACTTGGCCACGTTGCAAGTCTCATCGGCGGAGTTATCGAAACAGACTATCACGCGGGACACGGCGGAGAGTCTTACAAATACGTATCGAGGGATCAGCAGGCTAAAGCGGTTCGGTTCCTGGTCGAGAATGCCTTTTCAACGCCCCGCGAACTGCTGGCGCCGGATATCTTGTTCCGAATCGGGCCGTCAGGAGTGGTGGACCGCATTCTCAATAATCAGCGCACGCTGCTGGCGCGCCTGCTGGAATCGGC
>JAYTEU010000614.1:0-5595 GCA_043734985.1 Chthonomonadaceae bacterium | reverse complement strand
CGCGCAAAGGCCCGCGCGGAGCTGCCATCGGCATCCACCGCGACTGCTGTATTGCCGTATCGGAGCAGCAGGCCCGACAATGAGTTCTGCGCGGCATTGAAGACGCCCCAGGAACGAACCATGCCACCCTGAAATCCGTGAACCTCGATATTGAGTCGCGGTGTGAGGGTCCGCATCGGCAGGCGTTCACATAGATCCTTAAAGGCATCCGTGTCGGTCGGCGCAAGCGGTCGGATGATCGCGCCGTCGGGCTGAACCGTGATAGGAGTCGATCGAATTGAGATTGCTGCCCTCATGGTGCGTTCTATTCGACGGCGCGGGGTCGTTCTCCTTTTGCCGAAGGAATATCGATGGCGCGAGCAGAATATCCCAGGCATGGAGCCGTACCTTACCACCGCGCCCGGACGAATCGACATGCACGTGCGTGGGGCGCGGTTCGCCTCATATAAGACCGACGGAGCCGTGCCCGGATTTACATCGCTCCTGGCAGGTGGGCTGCGCTCCGTGACCCAAGCCGATCGCGCTGTCGGGTTGTGTCTTTGGCTCGGACACGGCAACGTTAATGGAGCAGCATTCGGCGTGTCCGAGGACGGGAATTCCGGGCGCATAGTGACCGACGATCTGCTGGCACGGCGCGGCAGCCAATCGGTCGGCTTTCTCCACGAATGCCATTGGATCGCGCCGGACGGAGAGCGAATTCTGAACGAATCACGAACGGTTCGCGTGGTAGGCGGGCCATCGGCAGGGGCGCTATTGGACATTGATATCGTGATGACGCCCTGCGCCGCCGACACTATAGTCTTGGGACGGTCCAATTCCGGCCTATTGTCCATATGTATTGCCCCATCGCTCCTGCCGGACGCGGGCGGCCAGATGCGAAACAGTATCGATGACTTCGGTCCTGCGGCGATGAATGGGCGGCAGGCATCTTGGTGCGCTGCGAACGGCGTGGTCGACGGCGAGACTGTAGGTATTGCAATCCTCGATCACCCGGAAAATCCCTGGCATCCATCTCCCTGGGTCTGCACGGACGATGGTTTATTATCTCCATGCCCGTTCCCTTGGCGCACCTTCGAACTGAAGAGAGATGCTCCGCTCAGAGTGAAGTATCGGGTTGTCGTGCATACCGGTTATGTCGAAGCCGGCTGGGTCCATCAACGTCTGCGCGATTGGGTGAACGAACGCCGTTAGGCTGGAGATTGCGTTGGCACTGCTGGAAGTTGAGAATCTAAGGACAGAGTTTCGGTCACGTGGAACCGTGGTTCAGGCGGTAAGGGGCGTTACCTTTCACGTCGAGCGAGGCGAAACCGTCGGAGTGGTGGGCGAATCGGGCTCCGGCAAAAGTGTGACCGCGTTATCCGTTATGGGGCTCGTGCCAAGTCCGCCCGGGCACATCACGCAGGGCTCCGTTCGTCTGGACGGAAATGACTTGCTTCTCGCATCCCCACGAGATTTGAGAGACACCCGGGGCGCAAAGATGGCGATGGTATTCCAGGATCCTTTCTCGTGCCTGAACCCCACGATGACCCTTGGAGAGCAGGTGTCCGAACCTATCCGCCTGCACAAGGGCGTGACGCGGAGCGAAGCCAGGGACCGTGCCCTCAACCTGCTGCGCGCCGTCCGGATTCCCTCGCCTGAGATCCGCTACCGCCAATATCCCCACGAGATTTCGGGCGGCCAGCGGCAGCGGGTAATGATCGCAATGGCATTCGCCTGTAGTCCTGAGCTGCTGATAGCCGATGAGCCGACAACGGCGCTCGACGTCACGGTTCAGGCCCAGATCCTTGCGCTCATGGCTGAGATGCAGAAGAAGACGAATACCGGAATACTGCTTATCACGCACGATATCGGCGTTGTTGCGGAGTCCTGCGATCGCGTTCTGGTCATGTATGCCGGGCAAATCGTCGAGAGCGGCTCGGTAGATCAGGTACTCGGCAAGCCCAAGCACCCATACACCCAGGGCCTCCTCGAATCCCTGCCGCAGATCGGGGGGCCGCGCCGCCGCCTCGCATCGATACCCGGCCAACCGCCCGATCTCGCGCACCTGGCTCAGGGCTGTCCCTTCGCGCCACGATGCCCGAGGAGGATGCCCGACATTTGCCGGACCCGTGAGCCGGCGGAGACGGAACCGGAGCCGGGCCAGACATCGCGCTGTTTCTTGTACGGCGGATGATGGGCTCCTGACTATGGCCACCGGGCGATAGCGGCCAATCTTGATATTCGTAAGTTAGTATGCAAAAAGCGCTGAATACGCCCCCTGGCCCTCCACTCGCACGCGGGTACCCGGTCCAGGGGATTGGCAGCGCAGGGCATCTAAGCTCCCCCGGAATTGGGGGTTGGGGGGCGCTTTTTGCACACATTCGTAGGGGATGAGCTTGAGCGAACAGTCTACCGGTTCCCCAAATCCATTGTTAGAGGTGCGCGGCCTCGTGAAGCACTTCGCGGTTTCACGGCGTGAGGGCCTCCGGACTGTCCGCGAGACCGTGCGCGCGGTGGATGGGATCGACCTTACGATCGGCAAGGCGGAAACGGTTGGGCTGGTAGGCGAGAGCGGCTGCGGGAAGAGCACGGCCGCACGGTCCATCATTCGCCTCATCGATCCGACGGCCGGCAGCGTGAAATTGGAGGGTGTGGACTTCCTTGCGCTAAAGGGCGAGGCGCTGCGAACGACACGCCGCCGAATGGGGATCGTGTTTCAGGATCCCTACGCGGCGCTAGATCCTCGAATGCACGTTGGGGACATCGTTTCGGAGGCGCTTCTTGCGCACGGAATGGCAGCGTCGCGCGCGGAAGCCTGGGAGAAGGGGCGCGGTCTCCTGAAGACGGTTGGGCTGGACCCGGAATTCGTCAACCGATACCCTCACGAGTTCAGTGGGGGACAAAGGCAGCGCATCGGGATCGCGCGGGCAATCGCCACGGACCCTCAATTGCTGATCCTGGATGAACCGATCTCCGCGCTGGACCTTTCCATACGAGCGCAGATATTGAACCTGCTGGAGGATCTTCAAAACGCGCGCGGGCTGTCGTATCTTGTGGTCGCCCACGATCTCTCGGTCGTTCGTCACATTTGTGACCGGGTCGCCGTAATGTACCTGGGTATCATCGTCGAACAGGGTTCGTCCGATCTCGTCTTCGCGGAGCCAAAGCACCCTTATACCCAGGCGCTCCTCGCGGCCGTGCCGAGCCTGGACCCCGCGCGTCGGGGCAATCGCATTCCCCTGGAGGGTGACGTGCCAACGGCGGTCGCGATCCCGTCCGGTTGCCGATTCCGCACCCGCTGCCCCCTCGCTGCCGATATTTGCGCCCGCGAAGTTCCACCGCTCAGGGATCTTGGCTCCAGCCGATTGGCGGCTTGCCACTTCGCGGAACCGGACGCTAAGAAAGTGCATAAAAACGCCCCCTAACCCCCAATTCTGGGGGACCAAGCTGTTGCGAAGTGATACGACTCCCCCAAGATTGGGGGCCGGGGGGGGGCTTTTTGCACAGACGCTAAGCAATCTTAGGCTGTTACTCGACTGTAGATTCCGCCAGCGTTTTGATTTCGGATGTGGTCAGGTTCCGGTTGTAGATGCGGATCTCGTCTAAGGCGCCGCGCATTTGGTCGCGACCCTGGTGGCCCGCCCCAATGGTGATTGCCTCCGAAACGCTCACCAGCTTGTCGCCCCCCATGGCTTTGCCCTGCGACTCCCCATCGATAAACAGCTCCAGTGTGCTTGCGCCAAATGTCAAGGCGACGTGGTGCCAATCGCGAGCGTCTATTCTCCGCCCGGTGACGACGGCTTCGCCTTTGTCCAAAGTGCCCACGGTAGCGCGGATTCGGTGGGAGGGATCGAGGTCTACCATAAACTGGGTTCTGCGGTCGAAGTAGTTACTTTTGGCTATAAATATCTGATGTCCATAGTTTCCCGGCGCCTTTTTTACCCAGAACGAGACAGTCAGGCCATCGGTTAAGTCCAGGCTTCGGCTCTGTACGGTCCAAGCGTAGTGGCCCGTAACGCCATCGAAGCTCAGCGCTTTGCCCCATTTGCCCGGTACCCAATCGACCGATCGAAAAGTAATTACATTGCCGTTGACGCCGGAACCGTTGCCGGTCGCATCCGCGCTAAAGCTACCCTCACCTTCGTCCAAGCGCCAATGCGCAGCCATGCGCGGATCGTACGTTACCTTTACATGAGTATTAGGCGAGATGGTGTTTGGGTGCGCGGCACGGTCGGTGATATTGGAGACGGTCAGCGTATATTCCATTTTCGGCGACTGAATAGAGGTCTCCAGGCGTACCGTCGTTCGGTTTGGAAGCACCGTCGCCGTTTGCGCGATCAATCCATGGTCGAGTTGGTAGTTGGCGGCGTTCGCGGCAGACTTCAAGTCCACTGGCTTGTCAAACGTGACCTCAATAATGTTGGGGCTCCCCTGCGCCTTAACTGAGACGATATGAAGCGGAGAAGTGTCCTGGGATACGCGAGCCCATGCCGGTGGAGTGGGCTGCGATTTGAGCCAAGCTCGATTCAATGCAACAACCGTGTAGCTGTGAACGTCCCCCTCACCGATCTCAAAATCGGAAAATCGAGTCGAGGCAGTTGCGCCGATCTCCCCTCCGTCACGCAGAATTCGGTACTTCTTGATACCGCCTTCGCCGTCCCTTGAAGGCGACCACGTGATATCGACCCGAGACGCACCGACTACCTTGGCTTTCAGATTGACGGGTGGGGCCGGAGGCATAGACCGGCGCCTCTGACTGAACAGCCAGGGCAGGAGTTCCGGTTCAGCATAGGCGCTCGTCCAGGCATTGTGACCGGCCGTCGAATATTCCGTGTAGCGCGGTTCGCTTCCCACATTCCAGAGCGCGGCGATCATGTTCCGTGAGCGGTCGGGTCGGACCGTCGTGTCCCTGGCCCCGTGAAAGGCCCAGATAGGAATCGGCGCGACCGTGTTGACGGTCTCCAAATCCGCACCGCCACAGATCGGAACTGCCGCTGCGAACCACTCCGGCCGTCGCGCGAGGAGGTCCCACGCGCCAAATCCGCCCATCGAGAGCCCCGTCAGATAGATGCGGCTCGGGTCGATCGCCGGAAACTTCTTCTGGAGTGTCGGCAGAAGGTCCATCACCATTTTCAGCGGCACGCTTGGCTCTTTCGGCATTGCGTGCGATGCGGCTCCCCAGTCGACCTGAACCCAGCGATAGTCCTCGATCTGATCGTTATCGTCCAGTCCGATGCCGTGGATGTTTCCCTGCTTGGCGCTCTTGAATTCGAATTCGATCACGGTGTTCTTCGTCACGGTGTAGGGAAACGGTAGCTTTTTCCGTGAATCGCCGACGAAATGAACCGCAGAGCCATCTTCCTCTACAGTGGGGTTGTTGCCTCTGCCGCCGCCCGCATAGGGCGTAAGCGCCGCCTTGCGGAAATCGATGGCTTTCGTTCTGGCAGCTTGGCCGGACTCACACACCTTGACATTTCGGTAGGCGCTGTCAACCGGCGTATCGTTGCCCCACGCATCGTTAAAGAAGAACAGCCAGTTCATCTTGCCGACAAGCTGTTTGCCGGGCGAAATCTGAAAGTGTTTCCACTGGCTTTCGGAACCGGCATAGTTACGATA
>JAYTEU010000613.1:0-4757 GCA_043734985.1 Chthonomonadaceae bacterium | reverse complement strand
GCTCACAGGCGCCGCCCATTTACCGCGCGACCGCTCTGAGGCGCTGCAAATTCACCGGCGCGGGCCGGAGATGCGCTTTATCGCCTGAGCGGTCTCGCGGCTGCACAGGACCACGCACTCGGCCGATTCGTCCCAGTCCTTGACGGTAGGCAGGTCGTCGATCATAAACGGCACGCCGTCGGGAAACTCCAGCACGCAGATCGCCTTGGCGCCGTCGGGAATAGGCGCTTGGGGCTTGTAAGAGATATCCATCGCCTCGACGATGGACACCCGCACAAACTCGGCCGCCATCAGATGTTTCGCCTGAAAACGGCCCACCGCCGCGCCGCTGCCTCGGGGCGAAGGCTCCGCGCGCCCGACCGGGAACACGCACTCGAACTCCCTGGGAATGGGCAGGTCCGCATAAGCCGAGGAGACGAAGCAGACTCGCCCGGAGGATGCCAGCTCTCGGCGCAGACCCTTCCGCACCGTCTGGCGCGTCTTCGCCGAAAGATGGCCTTCAATCAATAAATATCGCTCCTCCAGCGGAACGTCCTCTTCGGAGCGCATCGTTTCTCAGGCCTTTCTCAATGCGGTTACACAGTTACAGATCTAGCTATTGCTGAACTCAACGATTTGTTTCCACATAGGTTTAACGTGTTCTCGATAGATTGAGCACCTGTTCCTCCAAACGGGCTAGCTTGGCGTCCGTGCCCTGCGTGATAACTTGCGTTTCAAACTTGAGACGCTCGCTCTCGGCGCGGTGCCTGTCCATCTGCTCCTCAATTTGGCTCATCTCCGCGAACAGTTGCCGCACTAACTCTTCATACTCGGCGTCCGTCTGGGGATTGGCTTGTGTTAACGTATCGCTCACGGTTCTACCTCCACCAATAATATAGCAAATACAGCAAATCACTGCTCGAGCGAGCTGTTGGGCCACTGCCGCACACGCAACGTATCCAGGGTCGCGCCGGTCGAGCAGCGCAACGAGCACGCCAGGGTCCGCGAGCATCATAGCCGGCCCTATTTGTGCTTCTCGACCATTCCCCGGGCGAATTTCTCGCCAATATTCTCCACACAGATCTCAGAGCAGGTACCTCGTAATGTCAATCGGCGCTTCAGGTTCCTTCAACAAAAGCAACCACTTGCTTTGCTTATTAAGTATATATATGTCCCAACCCTCTTGTTCTGTGGTTTTCTGTCCCCTGGGCAAGCGAGGTAAAAATTGCATCAGTTCGTTCAAAGGAATCGCCACAACATTCTGAACAGAACCACACCCTAACAGGATGTACGCCTCCGCGATTTCATCAAGTTTTCGTTTATCTACCTGAGGAAGAGTGAACCAATAATTATGAGAAGCACGTGTGTACTCCCTTGAGCAACTGCACCAAACTCCGGTTCTTCCATCTAAGGCATACGCACGACTGTTTATCCGTGTCGGGAATTTACGGTTCATTCGTCCTTCAAGTCGAACAAAGCACTCATCTTTGAAGTCCGTACGATGAGTAGATCCTTGATACTGGTTTGCCGAAGGCACGAGGGATTCATGAGGGGACCTGGATACCTCTGGTGCATGTTCGTGCTGCTTGGCAACTGTAAATTGCGTATGGTGTTCGATCAGGAAATTACAGATCTCGCTATCTTCCGCCGCTATCCCGCAACTCTTTTCTACTGCTTGTTGGAGGATGTCCACCAACGATCCGTGATGCCGAGAAATAGTCTCGTTCCAGACTCGTGGAATGACGGCGTCTAACAATCGGCTTCTATATTGTAAAGACAGCATCTGTTCGGCTTTGCAAACCGCTGCCCCACTCTCAACATTTGCGCGGGATAAGAATCCAGTCAAATTTTCTGCTATTGATGTAGAGTCATCCTGTTTGAGGTCTACGACACAGAACCTGCGTTCCGTCCAACTTCCCTCCTGTAGCGGAAGATAGAACTGCCACCTGACACCATTCGTCAGCATGGCCAGTTTGACACCCTCCTGAAACGCGTACTGCAGTATTTGGTGTTCGTGAACCTCAAGGGGAGTACGTGTTTGCTTTACTTCGATGAAGACTTTGTTGATCCCATCGACACGCAGGGAGTAGTCGACACGCTTACTGCCCGTAACATATTCCGATCGTACCTCATCTGGATTAAATTGATCCCAGCCAAGAGCGGCCAGGAGGAGAAGGATTACGGCTTGTTTTGTCATCGCCTCATCGTAAGAGGCTAGATTGCGGTCTGCGCGAATCTGATCTATCGCATAGCATAACTTCTCACTCATTTAGCCGCTCCTACTTCGGGCCGCTGACGTAAAGAGACGAGTCAGATCCTCCAAACGGGCCAACAGCCGATTGATCGCCTTAACAACACTCCGTGGCGAACATATGTGCATTGTACCAGAATCCAATTGACGAGTTCACACACGCCTGCGGTGACCAGCGTAACCTGCCGATTTCACTAAATACCGTTCCCAGCAATGAGGGGACGGAATTGGTATTTGCGTCCGGAGGACGTCCGGCCGAAGGCCTCGCTGCCGGGTCGTTTATCGACCCGGTCAGGTTGGACGTGATTTCCGACCCTTTTTGGTTGGAACACTACGAAGACCGAATCGCACATTACCGCAAACCTAGCGCACTCGACGCCGTATCGTCTTCTCACCAGTACCACTGTCGGCGGCCGTCGCGGTCGTAGGTTTCGCGCTTGCGCCAGTAGCCCGCGAGCCAGTTGCGCTGCACCGCCACCCAGACGACGGAACCCTCCGTCAATTTGCGGAACTGGTAGAGCACCTTCCGGGCGATTCCCAGGTCTCCGTTCACATCTCGGCATACGAATTCGTCGCCGAACAGGGCCTGGATCTCGTAGGCCGCCACCTGCTGCGGCAGCTCGCCCGCCTCTTCGAGCTGCGCCGCCATCCACTCTGCGACCTGCTTGGGAGTCGTTGCCTCGTTTTCGGATTGCATGGTTGGGGTCTCCTCTGAGTTGGGTGATTCGGCAAGAATAGTTGACTAATATTGCGTTTCTACGTGAAGAAATCAGCGGGTAGATGGACTGGATAGTGGGGGTCAAAGAAGCGTCCATCCTTCTCTATTACTACGGCGCGTGGGCATAATCCGGCAGGTCGGCAGGCAGTTCCGAGATCGTGGCCGGACGATTCTTTTTGACAGGATGAAGAGGATTTGAAGGATGAGCAGGATAGGAGTACGAGCGCGGTTAGCATCGGCATGGGAGTTCATCCTCTACATCCTTTTCATCCTTCAAATCCTGTCAAAATGCATCGTCCGGTTCGCCTGCGCCTGGCCTTCGGCGCGAACTTCGCGAACGCCCCGGCAGGGAAAAATGCGGTCGGCGGCAAACAGTCCCTCAGGCGAATTGCGGGACTGTGTCGCACTCCGGCGGCAAGTCAGGGGGAAAGTACATGTCACTAACCGATGACCTATCCGATCGATTCTTCAGCGGCATCCTGGATGTCGGCGACCGGCTACAATTGGACGCGCTGGATCTGCTCGGTGTCATGATGGCGGAGAGCAATGTCAAAGCGAGCGCCCACAACGCAAACTCGGACGCGAGCGGGCTCATTCAGTTTCTGCCGTCCACGCTCCGTGGATTGGGATGGACCGGCAGCACGCAGCAGTTCCGGCGTCTGACCGCGGAGGACCAGCTTCAATACGTCGAAAGATACTTCCAGCCTTACGCTCACTTCAACCTCAACACGGCGGCGCGCGTCTACCAGGTCGTGTTTCTGCCCTCGTCGCTCTCGCTGGGGTCCAGCATGGATACGGTGATCGTACAGCAGGGTGGCGTCAACTCCGGGGCGTACGCGGGGAATAAGGGCCTGGACACCGACAACGATGGCGCCATCACCGTTGGCGAGCTGCAGCAGGCGATAGAGCGGCATCAGACTTCGGCCCGTTGGCGGGAGATCGAATCTCGGCTGAACGCCGCAGGAAGCGGAAGCGGTGATGAGGGCGGCGGCGGTACGGGAGATGCGAGCGGCGGCGATGGCGGATCGATCGATCTGGGAACCCAGAGTGGCATCTCAGATGCCCTCACGGCGCTCGGCTTCGACGCGCAGAGCCTCACATTTACGGCGGCGGTGAAAGCCTTCCAGCAGCAGAACGGTCTGGACCCCGATGGCGTCGTCGGCCCGCGCACCCTCTCCGCTCTCGCAGCCGCTCTGAGCGACAGCGGTATCGCGTTCACCGGATGAAGCCACTAGCGAGCGCGAGTACACAGGCAGCCCGAACCATCGGAACTATCGCTCTTTCGGCGCTCGTCGGCCTACCTTCAGGCTGTCGTAAAGCCCCGGCTGCGGCGCCCGTTCCCGCGATGCCGCACGGCTTTGTCGTCGCGCGGCCGGTGTCGCCGCTGTTCGATCCCGCGCTTGCGCCTTCCCGCCTCGACATGCACGAGCGCGACCGGTGGCAGCAGCCCGCCCGCCTCGTCGATACGCTCCGCCTTAAGAAAGGCGATACCGTGGCGGACATCGGCTCCGGCTCCGGCTACCTGCTGCCCTATCTCAGCCGCGCGGTCGGTCCAAAGGGCGCCGTTATCGCCGAGGAGGTCCAGGAAGGCTACCTTCCTCCGCTTCGGGAACGCGCCCGCCGCCTGCCCAACGTGCGCGTGGTGATGGGCACGGTGGTCGACCCGAAGCTCCCCATGCGCTCCGTCGACGCGTTCGTGCTGCTCACCGTCTATCACGAAGTCGACCACCCGGTGGACTTCCTCAAGACCCTGCGCGCCTACGCCCGACCGAATGCGCGCCTCGCCATCATCGATTTCGACGCCGCCCG
>JAYTEU010000612.1:0-13373 GCA_043734985.1 Chthonomonadaceae bacterium | reverse complement strand
ACTGCAATCTGCTCTCTAGTTGCAAATCGCGGCTGCTTAGCCAAATCGACATACACCTTGCCGCTGCAGAGCACCAGCCTGGTTATTCTGCCCGACTGCCTGTCGGCGGCGACGTCCCGGAGGACAGGCTCGAAGGTTCCATCCGCAAGCTCGGTCAGTGACGACCCTATAGACGCATCTTTAAGAAGGCTCTTCGGCGTCATCACAATGAGCGGGCGTGGGTCGGTGAGGTTGCTCGCGGCCTGCCTTCGGAGCAGGTGGAAGTACTGCCCGGGAGTCGTGCAGTTTACGATGTGGATATTATCCGTTGCGGCGAGCTGAAGAAATCGTTCCAGTCTTGCGCTTGAGTGTTCCGGGCCCTGGCCTTCGTAACCATGCGGAAGGAGCAGGACCAGCGACGGAACCTGACGCCACTTTGCACTGCCCGAGACAAGAAACTGGTCGATAATAACCTGCGCGCCGTTCGCAAAGTCGCCGAACTGCGCTTCCCAGAGAACCAGCGCGCTAGGCGCATGGACGCTGTATCCATATTCGAAGCCGAGTGCCGCGTTCTCCGATAGGGGGCTGTTGTAGATCGCGAAGGATGCTTTTGCTGCGGGCAGGTTTTGCAGCGGAATATAAGTCTTGCCGGTGTGCGGGTCGTGCAGCACCGCGTGACGATGACCGAAGGTTCCCGGCTGGCAGTCTTGGCCGGTCAGGCGTACGGGAGTGCCGTCTGCCAGAATCGATGCAAACGCAAGAGCCTCCGCATGTCCCCATAGGACACCGTGTTCGGCGTCCAAGTCCTCGCGTCGGCGCTTGAAAACGAGGCGCTCGAGTTTGGCGTTCGGTACGAAGCCATGGGGCCAGCGCAGGAGCGATTCGTTCAGTGCGCGCAAGGTTACCGCGGGTACGGCAGTGGCCCGTCGTTGGGGAATAGACGGTAACGCCGCAAGGTCGGAAACGCCCGTCTTCGTAGGCTTCGGAGGCACAGTCCTCGCCTGGCGAAGCTCATCCTGGAGTTCCGTATAGGCGACATTGATCATGGTGTCCACTTCGTCTGTGGTTACGACACCTTCGGCAATAAGGCGCTCGGCCCAGATCTCGCGAACTCTTGGGTGGTCAGGAATAACCTCGTACATGACAGGCTGTGTATAGGACGGCTCTTCGCCCTCGTTGTGGCCATAGCGCCGATACCCAATCATATCGATCAGAAAGTCCTTGTGGAACTTGTCACGATAGGCGTTCGCCATCCGGGCGGCGGCAATGCAGGCGACAGGGTCGTCAGCGTTAACATGCACGATCGGAATCTCGAAACCCTTCGCCAAGTCGCTCGCGTATGTCGTTGAGCGATCGTCTTCCGGAACTGTCATAAACCCAATCTGGTTATTGACGATGATGTGAATGGTCCCGCCGGTTCCGTAACCCTTCAGGCGTGACATGTTCAGAGTTTCCGCCACGATTCCCTGTCCGGGGAATGCCGCATCGCCGTGGATCGCAATCGCGAGCGAGCGCTTGACGTCCTGAACGGGTGCGCCCGGGTCGGTTAGCATGTCCTGCGCGGCGCGCGCAATACCCTCGACGACCGGGTTTACAAACTCCAGGTGGCTGGGATTCGGAACGAGCGTCAGCGTGATCTCCGGTGAGCCATTCTCTTTATACGCGCGGCGATGGCCCAGATGGTACTTGACGTCTCCGCTCCATCCCTGGGTGCCTTTGCCGGCGACGGAAGCGCCCTCTTCATGCTTGGCGGCTTCGAATTCGGAGAGAATCTTGGCGTACGGCTTGCCAAGAATGTGAGTAAGGACGTTCAGGCGCCCACGATGAGCCATTCCCAAAACGATCTCCTTAGTGCCTGAAGCGGCCGCACTATGGATGAGCTCGTCCAGGATGGGAACCAGCATATCGGTTCCTTCGATGGAGAACCGCTTGGCGTTAACAAATGTCTTGTGCAGAAATCGCTCGAAGGACTCCACTTCGGTAAGCCGCTCCAGAACCTCGTGTTTGCGCACTGCGTCGATGCCGGTAAAGAACTCGCGGCTCTCAGCGGAGTTGCGCAGCCAGTAGCGCTCATCGGAATTCTGGATATGTTCGTCTTCGTAACCGATGGTGCCGGAATAGATATGCATCAGCTTTTCGATCGCCTCGGCGGCATTGCGGGATTCTCCCGCGATGGGACCGCCCACCACGCTTGCGGGCAGCGCTCGAAGGTCTTCCGGAGTAAGGTTGTGTTCGCTGAGTTCTAAACCAGGGGCGGTGGTCTTCTGAAGAGCAAGAGGATCGATATCGGCTCCTAGATGGCCTCGCTGCCGGATAAAGCGGGCGAGACGGGCCGCGGCTGCCGCACGCGCGACCTCCGATTCACCAAAAGTGGCTGCGGACGCGGCAGGCAGGGGACGCGATACTACCGCCGCTGCCGACCCGATTCGCTCAACCGGCGCGGGCTGCCAGGTCGCAAAAAAAGCGCGGGTTTCCACGTCTACGGCTTCCGGATCTTGACGATAACGTTCGTAGAGTTCCAGAATATAGCCCGCGTTAGGTCCGTAAAAAGGGCTTGATTCGCTCATTATTATGATTGGCTTTCGCGTTGAGATTCGGCGTTGAAATTCTCACGCAACTGGAATATTCCCATTATCATACCGTGAAGTGCGGACGAAAGTCAACCCAAATGGCGACTCACGCGAATTGCAATCAGGCTCCTCCGACCATGTAATCCGACGGGTTCATGGTACACTGAACAAGATCCGCGCAATTGAAAATGCGAACCAAATAGGAGCTACGTCGACCCCATGTCCGACATCGAGAATCATGCCGACAAACATAATTCGGGATTTTCCGAAGGACCGCACCCACTTCTGCAAGGCCTTAATCCAGTCCAGCGCCAGGCCGTGGAGCATCGCGATGGCCCCATGCTGCTCTTCGCTGGAGCGGGAAGCGGCAAGACCCGCGTCCTGACGCACCGAGTGGCGTATTTGGTGTCGGTTCACGGTATTTCACCCCGCCAAATCCTCGCGGTAACGTTCACGAACAAAGCCGCGAAAGAGATGAAGGACCGGATCGGAAGGCTGGTTGGCGAGACCGTTGGGCGACATCTGACGGTCGGGACGTTTCATGCAGTCTGTGCCCGGCTGCTTCGCGAATTTGGGGATCGGATTGGGCTTAAGCGCGATTTCGTGGTCTACGACGACAGCGATCAGATCGTACTGGCGCGCGAGTGCATTCGGCAGCTCAACCTCGACGACAAGAAGTTCACGCCTCGCGCCATCCTGAGTCACATCAGCAAGGCGAAGGAAAAACTGATCTCGCCCGAAGATTGGAACAAAAACTTCTTCGGGTATTTCGACGACATTTGCGGCAAGGTGTACCCGGTTTATCAGGCCAAGCTGCGGCAGAACAACGCCCTGGATTTCGACGACTTATTATCAGAGACGGTAAGGCTTCTTCAGACACAGCCGGAAGCGCTGGACCGATTGCAGAATAGGTACAAGTACCTTCTGGTGGACGAGTACCAGGACGTCAACTACGTTCAGTACCTCTTTCTGCAGGCGCTCGCGGCAAGGTCGCGCAACCTGTGCGTCGTCGGAGACGACGATCAATCCATCTATATGTTTCGCGGAGCGGATGTCGGCCTGATCCTGCAGTTCGAGAAGGACTACCCGGACGCCCTGGTGCTGAAGCTGGAGCAGAACTACCGCTCGACCCAGACGATTCTCGCGGCAGCGTATGGGGTCGTGCGCAACAACCGCGGCCGGAAGGACAAGAAGCTCTGGACGGAAAATACGCACGGGGTTGCCATCGTAAGGCACGAGGCGCTTAACGAACAGGAAGAGGCGGTCTGGGTCATTCAAATGGTCCGCGATCTGATAAAGGCAGGCGGACGGACCTGGAGCGATTTCGCGGTGCTTTACCGGACGAACGCGCAATCCCGCGCGCTGGAGGACGTGTTCGTCAACTGGAACATGCCCTATAAGATCGTCGGCGGCGTGCGGTTTTACGAGCGCAAAGAGGTAAAGGACGTACTCTCCTACCTCCGGGTCGTCAATAATCCACTCGACACGGTGAGCATCCGCAGAATTCTCAACGTTCCGACGCGCGGGATCGGAACGACCACGCTCGCAGCGTTGGAGGAGGAGGTCGCATCGAATGGCCGGAGCCTGTGGGAGGTGCTGCAGGACTCCGGCTCCCTTTCGCAAGTATCGCCTCGAACGCGCGCCCGCCTGTCTGAGTTTGCCGCAATGATCGCGCGATTGAAGTTCGAAAGCGAGCAGCGGTCCGTTACCGATGTTACCAAGAGCGTCCTGACCTTAAGCGGCTACCAGAAGATGCTGGAGGACGAAGACTCGATCGAATCCCAGACTCGCCTCGAGAATGTCAAGGAGATGCTTTCCAAGGCCCGGACTTACGATCAGGAGAATGTGGAGGAGGGCAGCCTTGGCGGTTTTCTGGAGAACGTGTCCCTTGTAGCAGACATCGACAGCCTGGACCAGGATGCCAACGCGGTAACACTGATGACGCTGCACTCAGCAAAGGGTCTTGAGTTTCCGGTTGTATTCCTTGTTGGGCTGGAAGAGAATGTGTTTCCGCATATGCGCTCGATGGAGAGCGACAAGCAGATCGAGGAAGAACGGCGGCTTTGCTACGTCGGAATCACGCGCGCGATGGAGGAGATCTACCTGAGCCACGCGGGCCGACGCACCCTCTTCGGATCGATTTCGTACAATCCGCCCTCACGCTTCCTGAATGAAATACCAAGGGAACTTTACCGAGGCACGGCCGGAAAAACAGTGTCCGGATTCGATCCGGACGAGCCGGACCGGCCCGCCCGGTCTCGCGTACCCGCTGGACTGAAGCTGTGGGATTCCGGTCCGGAATCGCCCTCACGTTCGATGCAGACTCACGAATCGGGCTTTCGCGTCGCGCAAAAGGTACGGCACGAGAAGTTCGGCGTGGGCGTGGTGCTCAATGTCAGCGGCGAGGGGGACAAGACGGAGTTGGAGGTCGTGTTCCCCAACGTGGGGCCCAAGCGGCTGCTGCTCGCGTACGCTAAGCTGGAGAGGGTGAAGTAGGAATTCGGCAATCGGCAATCGGCGGGTACCCGTGCGAGGGTCGGCAATCGGGGATGCGGACCTTTAGTGTCGAAATTGGGGGATGTAATTGGACGCTGGCTTTGGAGTTCGACAGCCAACCCTCGCTCGGGTACACGCCGACTGCCGCCCGCCTGGAAGCGCGTACGACGCTGTCGCGTCCTGGTATGCTGAGAGCCTGCGGACTGGGTCGCCGGTGCATGCCGTTGCGATGCCCGCGCTGCTGGAACTGGTTGGTGACGTGGTGGGGTTGGCGGTCTGCGACCTGGCGTGCGGCACTGGCATTGCGGCGAGGCTGCTGACCGAGGCAGGAGCACGTGTTACTGGGATCGATCTATCAACGGCGCTGCTGGAGATCGCTCGCCGAGAAGTTGGTGAAGGTGTTGGCGAGGTCGATTATATTCACGCAGACATTCAGCGGATGCCGGAGATAGGTGACGACACGTTTGACGGCGCGGTCAGCAGCCTGGCTCTAATGGATATCGAGCATCTCGACCGGTGTCTGTCCGAAACAGCTAGAATTCTTCGTTCCCATGCCTGGTTTGTGTTTACCATAACGCACCCTTGTTTTCAAGGGCCGGAATCGCGGTGGACAGGTAAGGCTGGAGGCATCGTAAAACGGGAAGTGCGCGGGTATTTCCGTGAGGGCTTCTGGCGGTCGGACAATCGGAACGACGTCCGGGGTCGGGTAGGCGCCTACCACCGTACTCTTAGCAGCTACCTCAATGTCGCAATCGGCGCTGGGTTTGCCGTCGAACAGATTCGCGAGCCACAGCCGGTGAACGAGGTTGCAGCGCGAGTACCGGGATATGCGGAGGTGCCGGTAGTGCTAGCGGTGCGCTGCCGAAAGATGAACTGAGTTTACCTTAATTCTCATTTGCGCAATGACTTTGAAATTGCGCGGTTAATCACTTTCAGTGTTGCTGGCGATTAGTGGGAGAACACAGAAATGCCCGGCCCCTTTCCTGGAATGGATCCTTATCTTGAATCGGCCGATTACTGGCGAGGTTTCCACGCCGTCTTGATTCCCACGATCAGCGCGCAGCTTAATCGCACTCTCCCGGGCGGCTTTGCTTCCTATGTCGAAGAGCGCGTTTACGTTCTGGCGCCCGATGATTACTTCCTTCCAGATGTGGTTATAACCCGGTTTCCAGTACCTGCAATGAACCAGGCCGGTGGAAGCGCTGTGCTTGAGAGACTTGCAGATACCGCCGAAACCGTGAGCTACTATCCTATTCACGAAAGAGAACTATTCATTGAGATTCGGCAGACAGGCGGTCGTCATGGCCTTGTTGTCGCGGCAATAGAGTTGCTGAGTCCCTCCAAAAAGCAACAGGGGGTCGTGGTCGACTGGAGTATGTAACGAAGCAAAGGGAATTGCTGGAAAGCGAGGCACACCTCCTTGAAATCGACTTGCTGCGCGGTGGCACCCATACTGTTGCCGCGCCCCGCGCCACGGTTTCATCGAAAGGCGCTTGGAATTACTTGGTTTGCCTGCACCGCGCAGGAGTGCGCAATACCTACGAAATTTGGAGAAGCAGCCTACGGCAGCGCCTTCCGGTGGTCAACATCCCACTGACTGACGATCGGCCTGATGCTACCCTGGACCTTCAGGAAGCGCTGGACATCACCTATGACGGCGGCCCCTATCCACGAGTACTGGATTATCGCGGAGAGCCGGAGCCACCGCTATCGGAGGAGGATAACGTCTGGGCAGACGGGCTGTTGCGATCCAAGGGATTCCGGTCGTGAACGTATTTTGTGGGATTGCCCATCTATTGACACGCAGAATTGGGATTTAGAATTGGTTGGCTCGAAGCGGAGTTCACCCGACCTGATGATCGGGCGTCCGCTTTCGGTTCGACTATGCCGATAGATAATTGGTTTGTACGGATTGGGTTTGAATAGAAGCGGAGCATTGAGCGGATGGATAGTCAAAAGGTAATCGGAGCGCTCAAGGCAGCGTTCGAGCGGGAAATCGAGGCCGCACAGCTTTATCGCGTTTTGGGCGAGCAGCAGGAGGATCCAAAGCGCAGGCGGATATTCGACCGTCTCGCCGAATCGGAGGAGGAGCATGCAAGGCAGTTTGCATCGCGGATATCGGCGCTCGGCGGCACACCTCCCAAGGACGGTTCCGCGCCAACGGCCGCGCAGCGACTAATGGCAAAGACCCTGGGTACCGATGCGATGCTGCGGCGGCTGGAGGCGGAGGAGGAGCGTAACATAACGCAGTTCGACCGCCATGCACAGGCGCTGATCGAAGACAGAGAATCGCATCTTCTGTTTTCGCGTATCGAGGAGGAGGAGAAGGGACACGCTACGCTCCTCCATTCCCTCAAAGTGCGTGACGAGCCGCGCAGCCGGCTGGAGGCAATGCTCAAGGGCGAAAAGTGGCACGTCAACACCGGGAGTTGGATCGGAGACGCCATTTACGGTGTCAACGACGGGCTCGGAGCGGTTTTCGGTGTTATCAGCGGTATGGCCGGAGCAACCTCCGGTGTTGCCACAGCCGGGGCGCTTACGGGTGATAAGGTTGTACTGTATTCGGGAATGGTGGCCATGCTTGCCTCCGCTCTGTCGATGGGTTCCAGCGCGTTCATGGCGACAAAATCAGAGCGCGAGGTGTATGATGCTGAGATCGGGCGGGAGAAGGCCGAGATCGAGCAGTCGCCCGAGCATGAAAAAGAGGAGCTGATGCTCCTGTACCAGCTCAAGGGATTTTCCGAGGAGGAGGCGACCGCAATGGCGGAGCGCATTTCGCTGAACCCGGACCTGTTCCTCAAAACTATGGCCCAGGAAGAACTTGGCCTTAGCGAGCGACATTTTCCGAACGCGCTGATCGGCGCGGCTTCCGCCGCACTCTCAACGGCGGTCGGAGGCATCGTCCCGATTGTACCATTCTTTTTCGTCCATGGCACGATTGCCGTCATTGCGGCGGCTCTGGTCGGTATGGCGGCTCACTTCGCGGTCGGGGCGGCTAAGAGCATCATCACCGCACGTTCCTGGTGGGCCAGCGGCCTCGAAATGACGGTAATCGGCTTCATAACCGGCGGCGTAACGTTTGGTCTAGGCAAGCTGTTCCGCATCGGGTAGTGGGCAGTAAGTTGACAGGCGCCGCCGGCGATTATGGACCGCCGCGACGTGCTGGAAATCTCGAATTGAGCTGGAGAGTGACGATGAGCGGCCACCGTATTCCGGTCACAGTGCGGCGTAGGTTCCTGGAGCCGGATGCTTCCCCGCAAGAAATAATCCGGGCTTCGGTGCGTAACCATCAGCGCTGGTTCGCGGCCAATGCGAGGCTGTGCGGCGGCGACGTTAAGACGGACCATGGCGTTACACGCATGGTCACCAAGGGTGAGGTCACGGTTGCGTTTCCGAGTCTTTCGGGCGCGGCAGCAGACGAGGTGCTGGATACGATCGTCGCCGAGTGCCGGAGCGCAATGCCTAACATTGTAGGCGTCTGGTCAGACGGGCCAACTCGCCCACGGGACCTTGGAGCCCGACTCCTGGCGCGCGGATTTTCAGTGGGATGGAAGCCGCACTGGATGGCAATGGACTTCCGCAAGCTGCCGAGCGATCAGCGGGTGCCGGACGGTATCGTGATCGCGGAAGAGAGGCACTCGGACTGGAACGTGGACGATCTGCCGTACCACTCCAATTCGACCGGCATCCTGCTGGACAAGTTGATTGCAAAGCGTCCTGATTCTGCTTTTCACGTGGTCGCTTGGAGTGGTGAGGTGGTCGCGGGACACTCGGTGATTTATCTTACCAGTGGCGAACTAGGAATTGCGGGAATATACAACGTGGGAGTGCTTCCTTCCTTTCGCCGTCGAGGAATAGGCCGGGCGCTGATGATCAGGTGCTGCGAGATTGCACGGCGACGCGGCTGTCACTATGCCACATTGAACTCGGCGGCGTCGGAATTCTATGCGGACATCGGATTTGATTCGTTGGGGTGGGGGCAAACGTGGTGGATGCACAGACACACGCTGGAGGCGCCCACGTTAGGCCAATCCCTGGTGGACTACATTTTAGCTCTGGCACGAGGCGACATTCGCACGCTTGAATCGATACCCGCTTCAGACCTCCCTTCGGACGTTGATAGGAGACTTCCAAATGGAATGACGCCGATCGAAGTGGCAATGACTGCGCCAACACCGGCGACTGGAGTGTCCTGGCTAATGGAACAGGGCGCGACCCTGGACCTGCGCTGCGCATGGGATCTGGGATGGCGTGAGCGCATTCCTGCCCTGATCGCCGACCGGCCGGACCTCGTCGACCGCAAGGCGGGCGATTGGCAGATCACGCCCCTCCATGAGGCGGTTTCGCGCGGCGACCTCGAATTTGCTCGGCTACTGCTTTCGTGCGGGCCTGACCTCGAGATAAAGGACACTCAGTTTCGGTCAACGCCGCTCGGCTGGGCGCGCCACTTCAAGAACGCCGAAATGGTTTCCCTCATAGAGTCGCATTCCGATGGTAGTGCGGCAGGCTGAGCCATGCCTCTCACTTTCTCGCATCCGGCCGCCGCCGCGCCGCTCGCTCGATTTGGTCTGCCACTCTCCGCGTTGGTAGTCGGAAGCATGACGCCGGACTTCCCGTATTTTATGAGCGTGTCCACCCATAGCCACTACGGCCATACCCTTCAGGGCCTCTTCTTATTTTGTCTTCCCGCCGGGTTCCTGGCGCTCTGGACATATCATGTCGTCCTTAAGCTTCCGCTGTTGGCCCTGCTGTCGCCTTCGGAACACCGCGCGCGACTGGCAGGCGCGATGGGCAGATTTCGGTTCCTGCCTCTTAGCCGGTTCCTGCGAATCCACCTGGCGCTGCTGCTCGGGGCTATCACGCACGTAGTATGGGACTCGTTCACGCACGGCAAGGGCTGGACTGTACAGCATATTCCGGCTCTGGCGAAATCGATCGCGCATACCTCTCGCGGCGATCTGTGCGTGTACAATCTTCTTCAGCATGGCAGCACGATTCTTGGCGCGGGCTTGCTGATCTATTGGTATATGCGTTGGTATCGGAAAGCGGATGCCGCGCCCGGGATCTTACCGTTTGAATTGCAGCCACGAATCGGTGGACGATTGTTTGCGGCTGTGGCGCTTATCGCGGCAATGGCAGGCATCGCAAGGGGCATTGCCATAGGTCTGGGACCGTGGCGAGCTAACGGTATTCAGGCATCGGCATTCGGCTGCGTCGTTGTCGCCACAGCGACCTTGTTCTTCGAGTTGCTGGTTTACAGTTTCGTGTGGCACGCGTGCGCCGGGCGCCGTGGACGTAAGCAATCGAACTGACTCCCCACGGCATTGTGCCAAATCACTCCTCTCTCCACTCCGGGAAGCGGCCAGGCGTGTGCGGCACGCCGGCGGCATCGAGCGCCTTATCGAGGGCAGGCATCTCCTCTTTTGCGAGTGTGCGCAGGCTAGCGAGCGCGACGGAGAATTCAGATGCCGCGTCGCTATAGGCGTCCTGGACCGTGCGTGACGGGAGAGAGGCAGACCCCAGCAGGGAGCCTGTGACTCTTTGTACGCGCTCGACGATCGAGGGAGGTTCCGGTAAAGTAGCCTCCCCGGCCAGTGGATTTCCGCGCAGGCTTAGTGCGATGCTCTGAATGCGGGATTCGATCGAAGTGACGCGTGCGCGCAATTTAGAATTCACATTCGGGGCTTCTTCGACCGCGCGCTTTATGATAGCCGTACGGGCGAGGAGCGTATCCAGGATTTCGGATGCGCCCTGGACCGCCGCCTGGAGTCGGGCCACCTTGTGGCGCATGGTTGCGAGCGCCTTGAGATCGACCGGCTTGAGTTTATCGTCGCTCTCCGCCCTAACGGTGAATTGGATCGGTCCTGCAAGTTCCGTGACCGTATCCTTCACGCGTTTTGCCAGCGACACACGGTAATTTCCGGGCATCACCGCGAATCCGCCGCCACGTCGCGAGCGGCCTTCAGGGCCGGTGGGTGGGTCAGAGGGCGGTAGGAACGAAGCTGCTCTCAAGTCCCACGCTGTCCTATGCACGCCGGAGACCGCAGGCTCGGTCAGTCTGCGAACGATCTGGCCTGTGCTGTCGGTTATCGTCAGCAGGAGGACCGGCGCTTCCTCCAGGGATTCCAGTCGAAGCTGTTCGGCTGTTGGATAGACCAGAGTCTCCTTCTTTCGTTCCGCCTCCGCATCGGATTCCAGCCGAAGCTGCTTGCGCGTTTTCGGCGCCTCCTTCAGATAGTAGGTAAACAGCGCGCCGTCCGGCGGATTTGGCGCAGTGAAGTAGGTATCCCCCTGCGCGCCTTTGCCACCACCGAGACGAGAGTAAGATGTCGTGCGAACGGCGGCTTTCACTGGAAAGAGGACGGCATCCTTTGCGCCGACTTCCGTGGAGAGGCTAGCGACGCGAAGGGGCGAATAGTTGTCGAGGAGATAGAAACCGCGGCCGAAAGTCGCCAACACGAGATCGGTTTCACGTTTCTGGAGGGCAATATCGTGAACGGGAATCGTGGGTAGGCCATCGATCTTGCGCCACTCCACGCCGCCGTTGAGGGTGAAGTAGGCGCCGAACTCGGTTCCGGCGAAGAGCAGGTTCGGGGCGATTGCGTCCTGTTTGATCGAGTGCACGGATCCGTTCTTCGGCAGGTCGCCGGCTATCGAAGTCCAAGTTCGGCCCGCATCCGCGCTCTTGAAGAGGTAAGGGGCGTAGTCGCCGAACTTGTGGTGATCGAACGCGGCAAAAACCGTGCTAGGTTCTTGCTCTGACGCCGTGAGACAGCTTACATAGGTTCCAATCGGCACTGCGGGTACCGATTCGATCTTGCGCCAGGACTTGCCGCCGTCCTCCGTTACCTGTATCAGTCCATCATCGGTGCCGACCCACAGCACGCCCTCGCGCTTCGGGGACTCGTCCAGTGCGACTATGTTGCCGTAGAACGAGGTGGACTGGCCCTTTGCAATCGCATCCACCTTCCAAACCTTGCCCATGATCGAGAGCTGGTTGCGGTCGACCTGCCGTGTGAGGTCGGGGCTGACCGGAAGCCAGCCGTTCCCACGATCGTCGCTGCGGTAGAGCCGGTTGGCGGCGATGTAAAGCCGCGATGGATTATGCGGACTGATGAGGAGGGGCGTATCCCAATTCCAGCGGAGCGCAGCCTCACCCTTGCGCTCCATCGGAGTGATGTTTACGGTTTCGCCCGTTCGGCGATCCAGCCTTGACGTGATACCGTTCTGCAGCACCGAATAGACGATATTGGGATCGGTGGGATCGACCTGCTGGTGAAATCCGTCCCCGCCGAGCGTTACGAACCAGTCGTCATTGGTGATACCGGAGCTGCTTTTCGTGCGGGACGGCCCGCCGAGGCTGTTGTTATCCTGGGTTCCGCCATAGATGTTGTAGAATGGAGTCGCGTTGTCCGTTGTGACCCGGTAGAACTGCGCAAGTGGGAGGTTCGATTTGAACAGCCAGCTCTCGCCTATGTCGAAGGACTCGTATACCCCGCCGTCGCAACCCACTAGGCAATGGCGTGTGTTGGCGGGATCGATCCAGATGGCGTGGTTATCCACATGTTTATTTCGCTCGCCCAACGGGCGCACGGTCTTGCCGCCGTCGTCGGAAACCATCAGAATAACGCTCGGGACATATATTCGCTCGGGGTCGCGTGGATCGACGACGATCTGTCCGTAGTACATTCCCTGCGCAACGAAGGGGCCGCGCTTCTCCCAGGTCGCCCCGAAATCGCCGGAGCGATAGACGCCTCCGCTGCCTGGCGCGGCCTCGACGGCGGCGTAGAGGTAGTACGGCGCGACGGGCGAGAGCGCTAGACCGATCCGGCCGAGGTCGCCGCCGGGAAGTCCGTTCTGTGCCTTGTTCCAGGAGGCGCCGCCGTCGGACGATTTGTAGATGGCGCTCTCCGGTCCGCCGCCGATATAGGTGAACACATGCCGGCGGCGCTGCCAGGCGGCGGCATAGAGGATCGTGGGGTTACGCGGGTCCTGGACGATGTCGGTGATTCCGGTATCTTCGCTGACATTCAGCACGCGGTTCCAGGTAACGCCGCCATTCGTGGTCTTGTAGAGCCCCCGCTCTCCGCCGCTGTTCCATAGCGGTCCCTGCGCAGCTGCGTAGACGATGTTCGAATCGCGCGGATCGATCACGATGCGACCGATATGCTCCGAAGTCTTTAGTCCGACGTTCTTCCAGGTTTTGCCGCCGTCCTCCGAACGGTATACGCCGTCGCCGTAGCCCACGCTGCGCTGCGCGTTCAGCTCGCCCGTGCCCACCCATACGATGTTGGGGATTTTCGGATCGATGGTGATCGCACCGATGGA
>JAYTEU010000611.1:0-4468 GCA_043734985.1 Chthonomonadaceae bacterium | reverse complement strand
GAAAGAAGGACCGGAACCCCGGCGCCCGATTTCGCCGCGCCTGACACGGACGGAAATGCCGTCAGTCTGAAGTCGATCTCATCGGCGAGGCAGGTGATTCTCTTCTTCATCGAGAAAGACTGCCCGTGCTCCAAAGATGCGGCAGCCTTCATGAACGAGATACAAACCGAATATAGCAGCTCCTGCCGCGTGGTTGGGGTCATCAATACGGATGCGAAGGAGGCTCGCGCCTGGGCGGAGGCTGCGAATTGCGGCTTCTCCTTGATCCCGGACCCGAACCTGAAAATCATCAATTTATTCTCAGCCGAGAGGAGCGTCACCACAATGGTCTTCACGTCCGGCGCCGGTCTTGTGAAAACCTACCCGGGATACGGCCGGGAGATGCTGAACGATCTCTCCACCCGAATGGCGCGGCTCGGCGGCGTTCCCGTCCGCCCCATCGACTTCACGTCCGCTCCAGCGAAATCGGTTGCCGGATGCCCCTTTGCCGATGCACGGAAGGTGGCGACGAAAGGCACTCCCGAATGAACGCCCTGCGACCGACCCTCCTGCTCGGGTTCCTGATCTGCGCAACCCTGCACGCATCCGCGGCACAGCCGCCTGTTCAGGTGTTTATCCTTGCCGGGCAATCCAACATGGAGGGGCAGGCCGTAGTCGATCTGGACGGCAAGGACTACAACGGCGGAAAGGGAACGCTCGCCTCCCTGTTCAACGATCCGGACAAAGCAAGCCTGTTTAAGCATCTCAAAACCGCGAACGGCGAGTGGGCGGTACGGAAGAATGTCTGGGTCCGCTATAAGCGAGAGAACGGCCCGCTGCTCGCCGGGCCGCTGGGCTTAGGCTTCAGTGTCTACGGAGATAAGCATCACTTTGGTCCGGAGCTGCAATTCGGCCATGTGGTTGGTGACCGCGTCAAAGGGCAGGTTCTGCTGATCAAGACCGCTTGGGGCGGAAAGAGCCTCTTCCAGGATTTCCGTCCGCCGAGCTCCAGCGGCACGGTCGGGCCATACTACACGAAGATGCTCGCGGAGATCCATGAGGGGCTCGCCAATCTCAAGACCGACTTCCCGGGGTACGCCGGGCAGGGATACGAGCTGGCCGGATTCGTCTGGTATCAGGGCTGGAACGATGGCGTCGATCCGAAGGGCGCCATCCCGGAATACGAGCAAAACCTGGTGAACCTTATCAGGGACGTGCGCCGCGACCTCAAAGCCCCCAGCCTGCCGGTTGTCGTAGGCGAGCTGACCGGTCCGTGGATTGCGGCGCCGCCGCAGTGGACTCGACTGCGGCAAGCTCAAAGGGCGGCCACGGAGCGGCCCGAATTCAAAGGCAATGTGCGTTTCGTGGAGACACGCGACTTCGTACGCAGGCCGGAGGACTCTCCGAATCCCGGCCACGGCCACCACGAGTTCGGCAACGCGGAGACTTATCTCCTCATCGGCGGCGCGCTGGGCAAGGGGATGGTCGCGCTCGTCCTAAACACGGCGGCCCGTCCCGACGACGGCTTTGCACGGGCGATGGCGGAGGCCGAGCGAGAGATACGGGCAAGTCCGAAACTGGCGCGGGGTTGGCTTCGGCGCGCGGAGCTGTTCGACGCGCACGGCGACTACCCGAGGGCCGTCGCCGAATACGGCAAGGCCATTAAACTGGACCCCAAAAGCGCCGACGCCTGGCAGCGGCGCGGGGAAGCCCAGTTCAAGCGTGGTGCGATTGCCGAGTCTATCATGGACTTTGACAAGGCGCTGGAGCTGGAGCCGGATCGGAAGCCGTACCACTGGCAGCGCGGCATCTCCCTCTACTATGCGGGGCGCTTCGCGGAGGGAAAGCAGCAGTTCGCGCTGCACCAGACCGTCAACCCGCACGATGTCGAAAACGCGGTCTGGCACTTCCTCTGCACGGCCCGCGCGGAAGGAATGGCCGCTGCAAAGAGGGAGCTTATTCCCATCGAAGGCGACGCCCGCATTCCGATGGCGGAGGTGCATAAGCTCTTCGCCGGAAGCGTAGGGCCGGAGGCCGTGCTGGAATCCGCCCGCGCCGCGACCGCTCGGTCTCGCGCCGGCGAGCCCCTCTTCTATGCGAACCTCTATCTCGGCCTCTACTATGAGGCTATCGGCGACAACAAGCAGGCCCGCGAATACATCTTTAAAGCTGCGGAGCGCGCCGGGGACAACGGCTACATGGGCCATGTCGCGCGGATCCATGCCGAGAGTTTGAACAAGGCGAAACCGACGAGCGCGCCGCCCGGGACGCGGCACTGAAGTACCGGTCTAGGATTACGAAGTCCGCCGTTGCGGACTCAATGCTGAACCCGCGCATCCCGCAGGACCCTGTGAGCCCCGCCCACGTAGCAGGAATCAATGCCGCAATTGCCGTATCCCTAGTACTGCTCCAACCAAACAGGGGTCGGAAATCACGTCCAACCTGGCCGGGTCGATAAACGACCCGGCAGAGTGGCCTGCGGCCGGGCGTCCTGCGGACGCAAATGCCAATTCCGTCCCGCTATTGCTGGGACCGGTACTTAAGCAGCTACTCGCAGTTACCCTATGGAGGACGATTAAACCGCTATGAGATCCCACCTTGTCACGCCGCTTTTTGCACTTATTCTGATTCCGTTCGCGGCGCTTTCCTCGCGAAGCGCGGAGGCGACGGAGCCATTGCGCATCTCCGCCTCCCTCGCCTACAGTGAGCCCGATCCCGAAGCCCTGAGCATTCACCGCAACGGTCTGGTCCGTTGGACGCAGGCGGCAGAGAAACTGGTCTGGTATGGAAAGCTCGGCGCGCAGGGCACGCTCACCGTCCGCCTATCCGTGCGGCTGCCGACATCGGCTACCGCGGCATACATGCTCAAGGTCGGCAGTCATAATCTAGCGGGGAAAGCCGCCGGCACAGCGGATAACGCACCCGTCACCGTTGACTTCGGCTCCGTTGAAATCGCCTCGGCGGGTTATCAGCGCTTCGAACTGCAGGGCGTGGATAAGAGCAGCGCGACGTTCGGCGACGTGGACGCGCTAATCCTGAGCGGGCCGGCTGCCGAGAGCGCGCACTTTAACACGATCCCCGAGCAGCGCGGCGCGCCCTCCGTGCATCTTCGCTACCCGGTCCCGAAGGACGCCAAGGTAGAGTGGTTCTATAACGAAGTGACCGCCAAGACGGACCCGCTCTGGTCCTACTACATGGCTTGCGGCTGGCATCGCGGATACTTCGGTATGCAGGTCAACAGCCCCACCGAGCGCAGGATCATCTTTTCCGTTTGGGATAGCGGCAAGGAGGCAAAGGATCGCGGCAAAGTGGGGGACGACGATAAGGTAAAGCTGCTTGCGAAGGGCGAGGGCGTCTTCGCGGACAGCTTCGGGAACGAGGGAACGGGCGGGCACAGCCATCTGGTATATAACTGGAAAACGGGCGGGACCTATCGGTTTCTGGTCTCGGCGAAGCCGGAGGGCGACGCCACCCTCTACACCGGTTACTTCTACTTCCCCGAACGGCGGAAATGGGATATTATCGCCCGGTTCCGCGCTCCCAAAGATGGCGCGTACCTTCAGAGCCTCTACTCCTTCGATGAGGATTGGAACTCGGCGAATGGGCAGAGAAAGAGGCTGGCCGAGTTCGGGAACCAGTGGATCAAAACGGCGGACGGCGCATGGACGGAGCTGACCAACGCCGTGTTCACGCACACCGGGAAGGACGCCCGCACGGACTACGACGCAGGCGCCGCCGGCAATCGCTTCTACCTGGCGGGAGGCGGCTTTATCGACGGCAAGGTCAAGTACCGCGGCTCCGTGCAGCGCCCGCCCACCGGCAAGCGCCCCACGGACATTGTGCTTCCGTGATGCGCCGGGAAGGAGAACTTGATGTTGATCTGGTTTAAGCATCTGGACAGGGTCATTCGGGGCGAGGCGACGAAGGCGTCGGCGCTCGGCTCCGGCGAGATCGAGCAGCCTGTAAGCGGGCTGGTCGTTATCGGGCTGGGGCTCGGCGCAATCTACGGACTCTGTATGGGCAGTTATGCGCTCTTCCAGAAGGCGAGCATGCCTCTGCTTCAGTTGATCGCCACCACGATCAAGGTGCCGGTGCTCTTCTTCCTCACGCTCGCGATCACATTTCCCTCACTCTATGTGTTCAATGCCCTGGTCGGGTCGCGCCTCTCACTTCTTTCGGTAGTGCGCCTGCTCGTAATCTCGCTCGTGGTTATGCTCACGGTTCTCGCGTCTCTCGGCCCGATCGTGGCCTTCTTCTCCGCCAGCACCACCAGCTATCCGTTCATGCTGCTTCTCAATGTGGTCTTCTATAGCGTCGCGGGATTCCTTGGCCTGCGCTGCGTACTGGTCACACTCGACCGGCTGAGCAACGCCATCGGGCAGGCGCACTCCACGGCAATCGAGACGATCTCCGGCCCCGACCGCTCCCCGAATGTCATCGCGGAGAGCCCGACCCCGATGGGCGGCGCCGTGATCGGCGAGAGCGCCCC
>JAYTEU010000610.1:0-2552 GCA_043734985.1 Chthonomonadaceae bacterium | reverse complement strand
GTTCTATTCCTCCTATGCACATGTACCGACCGTGTGGTAGCTGCATTTAAGTGCGGAGCACGATCGGCCGAAGGCCCTTGTGCCGGGTCGTTTATCGATCCGGCAGCGCTTTTACTTCCTGGAACCTTTCAGCAGGCCGCGCATCTCCGCCAGAGGGTAGGTGTTGATCACGTCCGCGGGGGTGAGCCAGGCGCGGCGGGCCATGTAGAGGCCCCAGGTCAGCAGGCCCAGGCCAGCGGGCGAATGGGCGTCGGCGTTGATCGTCAGGCGCGCGCCCTGCTCCTTCGCCTGGCGGGCGTAGACATCGTTCAGGTCCATCCGCTCCGGCGACGCGTTTATTTCCAGGATAGTCCCCGTGCGAACCGCCGCTTCGATCACGGCCCCCATATCTACCGGAAACGGCTCGCGGCGTCCGAGCAGGCGGCCCGTCGGGTGGCCGAGGATATCCAGGTGAGGGTTTTCGAGCGCGCGGAGGACGCGGGCGGTCATCGCGGCTTCGTTCTCCTTATGCCGGATATGCACCGATCCGACGACGATGTCGAGGCGCTCCAGCAGATCGTCGTCGGCATCCAGCGAGCCGTCGGCCAGGATGTCGGCCTCTATTCCAGCGAGCAGCGTAAACCCGCGCGGCGAGAACTCCGCCTTCAGCGCCTCGATTTCGTCGAGCTGTGCCAGCAGCCGGTCGCGCGACAGCCCGTTCGCGATCTGGAGGCTCCGCGAATGGTCGGTAATGGCGAGGTACTCGTAGCCGCGCTGAATCGCCGCCTCCGCCATCTGCCGGATCGAAGCCGTCCCGTCCGACCAGGTGGTATGCTCGTGAAGCTGGCCGCGGAAATCGGCTTCGGCGATCAGGCGAGGGAGCGCGTTCCGCTCGGCCGCCTCAATCTCCCCGCGCCCCTCGCGCAGTTCGGGCTCGATGTAGGGCAGACCCAGCGCCGCGTAGATATCCGCCTCATCCTCACCCCGCACCTTCTCCTCGCCCGTGCGCGCGTCGAAGATGCCGTACTCGTTGATCTTGAGGCCCTTGCTCTCCGCGAGATTTCGCAGCGCGATGTTGTGCTCCCTGCCCGAGGAGAAGTGGTGCAGCAGCGCTCCGAAATCGTCCGGCTTGCCCAGGCGCACATCGAGGCGCAGGTCCAGGTCGGTCATTGCCGCGACCTTCGACGGCCCGGACTCGAAGACCTCGGTGACGCCGGAAAGTTTGGCGACGGCCGCGGCGGTTGCCTCGGGATCGGTCGTCGCCACAACCAGGTCGAAGTCGCCCACGGTGTCCCGCCGCCGGCGCACGGAACCGGCCGCCTCCGCGCGGACCACTTCGGGACGCCTGGCAAGCTCGGCGGCCAGCCGCTCCGCATAAGGCTTCGCGGTGTAGAGGGGCAGGCGCTCGCGCAGGCGCCGGCCCCGCTCGATCGCCTCGACGATATTCTTCTCCTTCGCCGCGCCAAATCCGGGCGCCGCCTGCACGCGCCCGGCTTTCGCCGCGGTCTCCAGATCCTCCACGGTCAGAACGCTCAGCGCCTCCCAGAGCGCTTTCGCCGTCTTCGGCCCGATGCCCGGGATCGCGGCCATCTTGAGCACTCCGGTCGGAACCGCGTTCTCGATCTGCTCGTAGAGCTTGGTCGTGCCCTTGTGGAGGAAATCGCTTGTTTTGGCGACGATTGCCTCGCCGAAACCGGGGATATCCGCCAGTTCGCCGCGCGCCTCCACCTCGGCTAGCGGCTCGCTCAGCTCATCGATGGCTTCGACCGCGCGCCGATAGGCCCGTACCTTGAACGGATTCTCGCCCTGAATCTCCAGCGTGTCCGCGATCCGCTGAAACCGCAGGGCTATCTCATGGTTCGTCATTGCTCTGCTCCTGCCCGCCGTAGTGACCTTGTCTGAAGCAAGATACGGGCTAAATCACGCCGGTGTTTCTCAAGTCAGATACCGGATTCCTCATGGTCAGCGATTGGGAGCCCGTCCTATCGTTTCTGGTACAATGATTACAATCCATATAACGGAGGCCGATACAATATGGCAACCTTCACATTTGAGTCCACCATAATGGAAGACGGCTCGCTCGCGGTACCGATAGAGGTTGCCGCCGCTTTGGGTCTACGGAACGGCGATACATTGCAAGTACAGATTGATTCTACGCGCAAAGAACGCAACGACCCCACTGCCACGATGCTGGATCGCGCCGTTTACGAAATGTCACACCGTACCCCTGAACAGGTCGCCGAAGCACAGACGCGTGCCATGGATGCGTATAAGCCTGTTCGGACCGTGCCTGCCGGCAAGACACTAGCCGATATAGTCTCAGGCAAGTGGCCAGGTGATGAGACGGACGCGCAGATTGACGCAGCGCTTAAAGAGCTGTCGTAATGACCTCCTCGGTTCCCAATCTCCTCGATACAAACATATTCGTTCATCTCGTCCGCGACGACGCGACGGGGCAGCGTCTCAAGCACGAGCGGCAACTGCTCCTGACAGACACCGTACCAGCCTATTCCGTCGTGACAGAGGGCGAGATTAGATCGCTTGCGTATCAATTCAATTGGGGCCAGGAAAAG
>JAYTEU010000609.1:0-1937 GCA_043734985.1 Chthonomonadaceae bacterium | reverse complement strand
AAGACCTCCAGCGCCGGGGACCGCCATGAGCTGATCAAGGCGAAGCAGGCCGAGGTAGACAAATTCACCTCCGAGCATGTGGCCCGTATCCGAAAAGGTCTGACACCGGAGATCGCCCGCTATGTGGTGGCGGCGTGGAAGCTGCAGAACCGCCGGAAGTTGGACGCCAAAGTCTCCTGCGAATCGATGGCTGCCACGGAGAATATCGAGCCGGTCGTCCTGGACCGATGGATCAAATACCTGACCGCGCCGGAGGCCAAGGACCGGTCACTTCTCGCAGGATGGCGGCAGATGCTGGAGCGGCAGGACCCGCGCGCCGACCTCTGTTCCGCCGCCGCACCGCTTGCCGAGGCGCGCAAAACGGCTGCCGAACTTCAGGAAGCCGTTCAAGCCCTGGTCAGGCGGAGCGGGGCGGCCAAACCCGAAGCGAAGACCGCGTCCAAAACGGCGATTGATGCGGCCGCGACCCCTCTCGACAAAGCGGAGGCCGCCGCGCTCAACGAGATCACCGGCGATGAAGGCGTGCTTACCGTTCCCGTGGAGCATCTGGAGAAGTTCCTGACCGGCGATCCCAAGGCGCACTACGCCATTCTCAAGCCCGCTCTGGAGCGCCTGAAGATGGGCTCGTTCGTCCACGCGCTCGCCGAAGGTCCGAAACCCGCCAATATGCATGTGCTGCTGCGCGGCAACGCCCTCACTCCCGGCGAAGAGGCCCCGCGACACTTCCTGAGCCTGATCGCCGGACCCAATGCGCCCGCGTTTACGCAGGGAAGCGGGCGGCTGGAGCTCGCCAATGCAATCTCGGACAAGAGCAATCCCTTGACGGCGCGCGTTATGGTCAATCGAATCTGGCAGCACCATTTCGGCCGCGGGCTGGTGCGGACGGCCTCCAACTTCGGCCTCCTCGGCGAGCCGCCGACGCATCCGGAACTGCTGGACTACCTTGCGTCCCAGTTTGTCGAGCGTGGCTGGTCCATGAAGACGCTGCACCGAGAGATCATGCTCTCGGCGACGTACCAGATGAGCAGTGCGACGAACAAGAAGAACGACGAGATCGACCCGGACGACCGGCTGCTCTGGCGCATGCCCAGGCAGCGGCTGGACATCGAAGCCTGGCGCGACTCCATGCTCCTCGCGGCAGGCAAGCTGGACCTGACCCTCGGCGGACCCTCGCAGTCTCTCTCTTCGCCGGACAACAACCGCCGCACCTTCTACGCCGCCGTCAGCCGTCACGACCTGGACTCGATGCTGCGCCTATTCGACTTTCCCGATCCCAACGCGACCACTGACGCCCGGATGACCACCACGGTGCCGCTCCAGCAGCTTTTCGTGCTGAACAGCGACTTCATGGTGCGCCAGGCAAAGGCGCTCGCCGCTCGGATGACCGCAGTCCCGACGGAAACCGAAGCCGCCCGCATCGGCCGCGCCTTCCAGCTACTGTACAACCGCGCGCCGCTGGAAAAGGAACTGTCGCTGGGCCTCGCGTTCCTTCAGACGTCGCCACCTAGCGCCACCGTTCAGACCGCTTCAGGCAGCACGTCGAAACCACCGCTGACGGGCAGCCGCCTGACACGGTGGGAGGAGTACGCGCAGATACTCCTGAGCGCCAACGAGTTTATGTATGTGGATTGATGCGCCGCATTTGGAGTGCGCAGAAGTGTCTGAACTTTCTGTAGGCGACGTGTCGCCGTCAACCGGTGCAAGCCGCAATGCCAATTAAATGAGTGCGCGGTGCGTCGCGGCATTGAAATGCCGGTCTAAGTTTACGAAGTCCGCCTACGCGGACTCAATGCTTTACTGGCTCCTTTCTCGTGTGGTCAGCATAAAGGTAGATTGACCGTACTGCTTTGAGGGCGCAGCCATGGGGCGCGAACTAACGAAAACGAGATCAACTCAATGACAATTGAAAATTCTGACTTTACCACCGACCGGACTAA
>JAYTEU010000608.1:0-7969 GCA_043734985.1 Chthonomonadaceae bacterium | reverse complement strand
GACCATGTCATAAACTCGGCGATCGGCCGCAGACCAACCATCGCGGAGCCTGTCGCCATACCTGCGATCCCGATCTCGCTGATAGGCGTGTCCACGACTCGGCGCGGCCCAAATTTGTCCAGCATGCCTTCGGTCACACGATAGGTGCCCTGGTACTGCCCGACCTCTTCCCCGCAAAGGTAGACGTCCGGGTCACGTTCCATCTCTTCCGTCATTGCCAATCGAAGCGCCTGTTGATAGCGCATTGTCGCCATGTAATTGAACTCCCGGGGGTGAGGCAGTCGGCGATTGCCTATGAATATACATTCTCGTACAAACTGTCCAACGGCGGCTCGGGACTGGACTCGGCGAAGGTTATCGCATCTTCCACTTCGATGGCCACGTCCTTATCCAGTCTCTCCGCCTCGGCGTCGCTGAGAATGCCGCGCTCGCTTAGTGCGTTGTAGAAGAGAACCAACGGATCACGCTTCCTTGCTTCGTCGATCTGAGACTGGGTCCGATAAGTGGTCCACGCCTTAGTGTTGTCGTCGCCGATTCCGTGGCCGACGAAGCGTTCGCAAGCCATCTCCAGGAAGTAGGGCTCGCCCGTCTCGCGCATATCGTCGATTACGCGCTGTGCGACCTTAAGGACGTTCAGCACGTCCATGCCATCGACTTTCTCGCCCGCGATGCCGTGCGCTTTCGCCTTCAGAACGAAATCCGTTTGGCCGGTGGAGCGCTGAAGCGAAGTGCCCATGGCATACTGGTTGTTCTCCAGGACATAGAGGACCGGAAGCTTGTAGAGGCCGACCATGTTGAAGGCTTCATGCACGCCACCCTGGTTCATCGCCCCGTCGCCGAAATAGCAGACGCAGATGTTGCGCGATTCCCGGTACTTCAGAGCATAACCCACGCCAAGCGAAATCGGAACCGGGCCTCCGACGATTCCGTCGCCGCCCAGAAACCCGCGCGCCGGGTCGGTAAGGTGCATGGAGCCGCCCTTGCCCGCTGCACAGCCGGTAGCGCGACCCATCAATTCCGCCATCACCTCTCTTGGCGGCGTTCCGCAGAAGAGCGCATGGGCGTGGTCGCGATAGGTTGAAAGTACGTAATCTCCAGGGAGTTCCAGTAGAGGAATGATACCGGCTACCAATGCTTCCATGCCATCGTACCGATGGAGGTAGCCGCCGATCTTCGCTTCGTGAAATTTGCGGTAGACCGACTCTTCGAGCCGGCGGGTGAGGAGCATGGTGCGGTAGATATCTCGGAGATCGTGCCCTTGAATATCATCCTCCGCGGAACGCTCGACAGTGGTGTTAGCCATCCGAAAATATCCTCTCGCATTTTATGGCGTATTTTATCGGCGCTTACATGACGCCGCAAAGAGTCAGGCGGGGTTACCACCGCACTATTCTACCTCAAATCGCCCTAATCCCGTAGGACTCCTTCACGCCCGCAGACCCTTCTCTCGCAGCAGTGCATCGGCCCAAGCGCGATCGTCCGTTCCAAGCGGCGGGTATGGCTCCTGTCGATAGTCTATCCGGGAGGCAAATCGGCCCGCGTCGTAGTAACGATCCACGACCGCCTGAATGTCGAGTACAATATCGGGATCGCCGTGGTCCAGCGGCACGGAAACTCGCGGCAGCCGGTCGCGCAGGGTACGCGGCCAGGCGGCGAATTCCCGTTTTGTGTCGATGGTATCGCGCAGCGATCTGTCAAGACAAGCGATATAGTCCCGCTTGCCATGCAATCGTATAGCGTCCAATGGTATGGCGACCGTGTGCTCGCCCGAACGCAGCAGGTCTATTTCCAGCAGATGCGTAAGGGTTCCCAGAACCTCTTTCTGCTTTTCCACATAGGCTCGGCGACCGGCGGCGTTGGCCCCCTTATTAGCAGGACTTAGCAGTTCGATTGCCGTGATCACCCGTGAGCGATCTTCTTTCCGATGAACATGGATATAGCTTTCATGCACCTCTATTGGTCCGACACGAAATAACAGGGGCTCGTCCGGCTCCACCGCTGCGACAGGGGCTGCGCGGATATTGAGAACGACCGGGTAAACCGTGACGTCTGGAATGGTGTCGCGCTCCACTCCGACAATGTAGCACCGGTCTTCGACATTTGCTTCGTAATCGCTGGGCAGGCTGTTCATTATCGCCTCCCAGATGAAGGTAATGAGAATATTATGGGTGCCGGGCCATTCGGCGGGGTCTTCGAGGTATGGATCCATTCCTGGAAACGGGCCTGGCATTTCCTGCTCCTTCCGGCTGACGGCAGCCGGCTATCTTGCTTTGACCGGCGGTATGGCGATCCTTGCTTCCGCGATTCCGCTCCCATTTCCTGCCTGGCGCTTGCTATTGGCTCCATCGCTGCCGTGCGCGAATGCGCGTTCCAGGGTGGCGACCAGCTCTTCGACCTGCTGAAGAACCTTTGTCCCCGTTACCGGCACGATTACGCCATCCGGAGTGAACCGGTGGCCTTTGAACGCGAAAGTAAGGAGTTTCACCGCGTCCGCGGTTAGCCGCACGCTGGGCGCGAACCGAATGTTGATGTTTGCGGCGTCACCCTTTATCGCGGCAATACCGCACTCTTTGCAGCGGAGGCGCATTCTAAGGATCGCCAGCGCCGTCCAGACCGGGCGAGGCGGATCGCCGAAACGGTCTTCCAATTCGGCCTGAAGATCCTCAACATCCTTCACCATTCGCACGCCGCTCATACGCTTATAGAAGTAGATACGCTCCGCCTCGCCGGGGATGTAATCACCGGGGATATGCGCGGTCACCGGGAGGTCGACCGGTGGCAGGATATCTTCGGTAACCTCTTCGCCCTTCATCTCCTGGACGGCCTGCGAAAGTAGTTGGAAGTAGAGATCGAACCCAACGCTGATCATCGCGCCATGCTGCTCCGCGCCAAGCAGATTGCCCGCGCCGCGAATCTCCATATCGCGCATGGCGACCTTGTAGCCGCTGCCGAGAGCCGAGAACTCCTTCATTGCGGACAGCCGACGCTCGGCTATCTCGGACAACTGCTTGTGCCGCCGGTAGAACAGATATGAGTACGCTTGACGGCTCGACCGACCGACGCGGCCACGTAGCTGGTAAAGCTGGGACAGCCCCATATGGTCCGCGTTATCGATGAGGATCGTGTTGGCGTTCGAAACGTCCAGCCCGTTCTCGATAATGGTCGTGCAGACCAGGACATCGAACTTGTGGTGGTAGAAATCCTCCATGACGCGTTCGAGATCGTCCTCCGACATCTGGCCGTGGCCGATATCGAAGCGTGCATCCGGAACCAGCCTGCGAAGGTGCTCGATGACGTGATAGATACTCTCGATCTTATTGTGGACAAAATAGACCTGGCCGTCCCGCTCCAATTCGCGGAGCAGCGCGTCGCGGATCAGATCGTCTTCGTACTCGCGCACATAGGTCAGAACCGGAATGCGACCCTCGGGCGGGTCCTCGATTATGCTCATGTCCCGCAGGCCGGAGAGCGCCATGGACATTGTGCGCGGGATCGGAGTTGCCGAGAGCGTCAGCACGTCAACCTGGGTGCGAAGCTGTTTCAGCCGCTCCTTGTGCGCCACGCCGAACCGCTGCTCTTCGTCCACGACCACCATGCCGAGGCTCTTAAGCTTGACATCCTTGCTGAGCAGCCGGTGCGTGCCGATAACGATGTCCACCGTCCCGTTCTGCAGCCCCTGGATCGTCTTAAGCTGCTCGGCGCGCGACCGGAAGCGGCTCAGCAGCTCGATTCGGATGGGATAGGCCCCAAGGCGCTCGGTGAACGTGGCAAGGTGCTGCGCCGCGAGGACCGTCGTAGGACAGAGCACCGCAACCTGTTTGCCGGCCGTCACGACTTTGAACGCGCCCCTGAGCGCGACTTCCGTCTTGCCGAAGCCGACGTCGCCGCAGATGAGGCGGTCCATCGGCTGCTCCTTTTCAAGATCGGCCTTCATATCGTTGATGGCTCGCATCTGGTCGCGGGTCTCGGTGTAGGGAAACGCCTCTTCCATCTCGGCCTGCCAGTTGGAATCCGGGCCGAAATTTGGACGATACGCCTGCTGCCGCGCGGCGTAGAGCTTGATCAGCTCGCCGGCCATCTCACGGGCCTGCTCTCGGACCTTTCGGGTGGTCTTCTGCCACTCGTTTCCGCCGATCTTGTTGACCTGCGGAGCCGCGCCCTCCGTGCCGGAATAGCGCTGTATTCGGTCGATCTGGTCGGCGGGTATGAACAGCCTGTCGCCGCCCAGGTATTCGACGACGATGTAGTCGCGAAGGTTATCGCCGTCGCTCTTGCGCTTGATCAAGCCGCGATAGATGCCGATGCCGTGATGGATATGAACGACGAAGTCGTTCTCGCGCAGGTCCAGCACCGACGATATAGCCACGCCGCCCGCCACGCGCCGGCTGCGCACGATCGGCCGGGCGCTTCCGAACAGCTCGGCGTCCGTCATTATGTAGAGGCGGATGTCGGAGACTTTGAAGCCCGCGCGGAGGCGGCCTTCCGTTACGTAGAGACCGGCCCGGTTGCCGACCTTCTCCTCGCGGGGGCGAACGGCGAGGCTCATCTCGGCGCATATCTCTCGCACGCGCGCCGGCTGGTCGGTTACGAGCAGCACGCGGCAGTCGTTGGCGAGCCAGGTCCCTATCTCGTCCGCCAGGGAGCCGAGGCGCCCTCGATACGAATCCATGGGAGCGGAGTTGACGCTCAGCCGCTGCACGATCTTCAGGCCGTCCACATTTCTGCCGAGCAGCGACAGAACCAGCGTGCCGCGTTCGTTCAACGCATCGACCAGAGCCGAATAGGGACAGGCGAGAAGGTCGAAATCCAGCGAATCGCCCCGCTGCCACTGCCGCTCGCGCGCCTGCTGGACCTCCGTGGCGATTCTCGTCCAGTGGTCGGAGACCTGATTCGGCTCATCCAGGACGGCTAGGGTGTCCGGCCGAAGGTAGTCCAGCGCGGAGGCAGGCTCCGGCACGATATAAGGGAAATACTGTTCCAATCCGTCGAAATACGCGCCCTGCTCCAGTTTAGAGAGATCGGTTTCCAGGTTGTCGGTCAGGCGCTCGATGGCCTCGCGATTTTTATCGGCAGCAAGCTTCACCACGCGCGCCTGAAACAGCGCCTTGAGTTTGGACGTTGCAGAGGCAATGCGCTTCGGCGTGAGGCGCAGCTCGCGGGCCGGGGTAAGGTCGACAGAGGCGTGGCGGCCTGTGCTTCTCTGCGTTGCGACATCGAACGGCCGGATAGATTCGATGTCGTCGCCGAATAGCTCGATGCGAACGGGGTCGTCCGAAGTGCTCGGAAATACGTCGAGGATGCCGCCGCGCCTCGAAAACTCGCCGGGCCGCGTGACCGTATTCGCCGATTCGTATCCCATCTGGACGAGCCGACGCACGACGTCGTCGAAGTCGATCGTCTCTTCGCCATGCAAGGTAAAAACGTGAGGGAGAATATCGGCGGGCGGCGATGTGCGCTGCAGGACGGCCTCCGCGGTACCGATCACGACGGAGGGCTCGTCACCGGAGAGTGTCATTAGGGCAGCGATCCGCTCCCCGATCACACGATAATCTGTGATGTCGCCATCCAGAAAGAAGCTCTGTGAGGCAGGCAGGACGCAAACCCGCTCTTCCGGCAGGCCGAACCGCACCAGATCGTCCCAGAACCTCTGTGCCGCCTCCTGCGAATAGGTCACTACCAGCACGGGGCGGCCGATCCGAGCAAATAGCCTTGCCAGCGCGAAGGCCTTCGCCGGCCCCGCCAATCCCTCGATTTCAACGGCAGTCCGCGATTCGGCAAGCAGCTTTGTCAGTTCGTCGAAGCCGGGCAGACCGTCCGCAAGCTTCGGTAGCTCAGATAACGCCATGGATTTCCTTATCAGTATTGTTGGCTGACGCGCAAATAGGCCCATTGCCGCATCCAGTGGACGGGCAATCGGCGCGGTAGTATTCCTTCTTAGCGAACCTGTTTATTCTACCCATATTGGCGGCCAAACGTTTGCAGGCGGCCACCGTCACGCTATCTGCTTTTCTGAATAAAATTCGCGGCCAGTATGGATGTGCGCTCCTCCAGTCCGGACCAACGTCAACGATGATTAGCGCGGTTTTCCGGACATTCGTCCTGATTCCCGTTGGAGGCGGAGGAACCTGATAAGACGGCGTTGAACTATTCGGCAACATGGAACTACCGGACCGTTTCGTAGGTCCATACGCGCGCAGTAACGACGCGGCAAACCCGGCAAATCTCCATCGCTCCATCCAAAGGTCCGTAGGCGCGTAGTATCTACTATCTCCGTTTTGGCTTTGCCGTCCTCTTGGCGATGCCGCATGTTTTTTCACGCAGCCGAAAGCTCGCATTTCGGCCCTGGCCTACGGAACAATCGATTGGGCTCAGTTCTGTCTGGTAGTAATGACTTTGTGCCATGCGCTAATTTGGCGCTGGAAAGGGTTGATATCGATGAGTACGAACGCGGATGCGTCTCGCGGAGAAGCCATCGGGGCGCGGCTTTCCGCAATGATGTTCCTGGAGTTCCTGATCTGGGGCGGATGGTACGTCACGGTAGGCAACTACATGAAAGCGCATGGCATGGAAGCCCAGATCGCAGCAGTCTACTCGCTTTGCCCGATTGCGGCGATTATTTCCCCGTTCTTCCTCGGCATGGTGGCCGACCGCTTCTTCGCGACGGAGAAGGTGCTGGGAGTTCTCTCGCTGCTCGGCGGCGCGTTCCTTTTAGCGGTTCCCATATTGGCGCCTTCGGGCAATCCAAACCTGTTCCTGGGGCTCCTGCTATTGCACACACTCTGCTTTATGCCGACCCTTGGTCTTACAAGCTCTCTCACGTTTCATAACGTGACCGACCAGGAGAAGCAGTTTCCGATCATTCGCGTATTCGGTACTATCGGCTGGATCGCGGCAAACTGGATCGTAAGCGCTTGGCTGCACGGCGATAAGACGGCGGTCCAGTTCTGGGTAGCGGGCGGCGCGGCGATACTGCTGGGCCTCTACAGCTTTTCGCTTCCGCACACTCCGGCGCCCTCCGCCGGGCAAAAAGCCACGGTCCGCGATATTCTCGGGCTGGACTCTATTGCACTGCTGAAGAAGCCGTCGTTCGCGATCTTCATTGTCAGTTCGCTTCTGATCTGTATTCCCCTGGCCTTCTACTACGCCTACGCAGCGGTTTACGTCGGCGAGGTTGGATTCAAGGATCCGGCGTTCAATATGTCGTTCGGTCAGATCGGCGAAGTGTTCTTCATGCTCCTCATGCCGATCCTCTTCGTACGGCTGGGTGTGAAGTACATGCTGCTGGCAGGGATGGCGGCGTGGGTCTTGCGGTACGGATTGTTCTCGGCAGCCGCAGGCTCGGGAAACCATTGGATGGTCCTCGGCGGCATCCTGCTCCATGGCGTGTGCTACGACTTCTTCTTTGTGACTGGCCAGATTTATGTCGACAAGAGGGCATCGCACCGGATTCGCGGCCAGGCGCAGGGATTTCTCGTTCTCATAACTCAGGGAGTCGGAAGCCTGATCGGCGCGCAGACCGCCGGCTATATCTATGCCACACAGCAGGTTGACAAAGTCGTCAACTGGCAGAAACTGTGGCTGATACCGTGCATCGCCGCAGGAGTGGTCGCCCTGGTGTTCGGCCTTCTCTTCCGCGACGACAGCAACGAGCCAAGTGTTGAGGTGGATGGCGCGCCCCTACCGGTCGCCGGCATGGCGCCTGAGCGGTGAGAACGAAGCGAACATCGCCAAAGGGGCGATGTTCGCTTACAGCCTCTGAAGGGTTTCTGAAGGGTTGAATGGGATAGTGATAGGGTGAGCGGAACACCCGTACTTTCAAACATCCAAGGAGATCGACCATGCCAAGCACAGCCGTTATGTTTCCCATCCTGCCGAACAAGCGGGAGCAGCTCTTCGCGTTTGCAAAGGCGCTTACCGGCGAGCGCGCCGCGGAGTATGCCGCGTCCCAGGAGTCGGTGACGAGCGAGAC
>JAYTEU010000607.1:0-5990 GCA_043734985.1 Chthonomonadaceae bacterium | reverse complement strand
CCCAGCAGCTCCGCCTTATTCAGAAGGAGAAAGAACCAGACGCTCAGCGTTACATCGACCGGGGCGAGAAACGTCAGGCCGATCAGCAGCGGATAGAGGTTCAGGTAGAGCGGGCGCAGCGCGGTCCACGGCGGCACGGATGCCAGATAGGAGACATCGTTGAAGAACGGCAGGCACGGAATGGCGGGCACATAGGCGTGTGCGACGCCGAACCCGTGCAGCAGCAGGGGAATCGCGAAGCCCACGGCGAACATGCTCCGAAAGGCATATCCGCCCGGCCGTTCGCCCTCATGGAACACTTCGAGCGGGAGCGATACCAGCGGGAATGCCAGCCTCTCGTTCTTCAGCCAGTGCGTTTCGAACAGCGCGGCGAGACAGACGTTGGCCATCAGGAACGGGATCAGGAAGAGCGTCCAGGTCCACAGGGGCTGGCGCCAGACCGACCACGGCACGGGCAGGCCGAAGCCCTCAAAGAAGTGAACGGCGGCCGCCTGTTCGCGCACGGCAAGCCAGTCCGGAAGATGCTGCTGGATCGCCTTCAGCGCCGCGCCGCTGCGGGCGTAGTAGGCAGGCCCGGCCAGCGAATTGAGTAGCGGATGCACCAGGCCCCGCCCCGCGGTCATATTCGCCGCCGCCCAGATCGCAAAGACCGCGAGCAGCTCGCCCCGTCTCATCGGCTCCCTACCCGTTGCGCGCTTCGCCATCGAACAGACGCCGAGGAGCAGCGCCCATAGCAGGCAGGCTGCCAGCGGCGGGTAGGGGCCGGCGGTCATGGTTCCGCCAACGACCATATCGCTCCACTGAACGAAAAGGGTGAGCGGGACGATGCCGCCAAGGGTGACGACCGCGACCCGCTTACGCATCGGGACCGTCAGAAATCAAGGCGTTTGGAGCGAGCCAGGAAGGCCCGAAACCTACGCGCTTACTGTCGGCAAGGTAGCCCGTGCGGTCGAACTCGATCCACGCCTTCTTGTCGTGTTTTGTGATTTCGTACCGCCATCGCAGGCCGTACGCGCCGTCAATAGGCCCACTCACGGAGTGCACTGTGCGAACGATCTCATGCGGTCCCGCGCCGGGGCCGCTTACCAGTCCTTCGTATCCGCAGATTTCGCAATGCATGCGATACTCCTGCGTGGCGCGTATCGACCAGCAGCCCGGCGATGCCGGCGGCGCAAGCGGCCCTGGAAGCTTATGCCGGTCCCAGGCGCGGCCCAGGGAGGCTGCGAAGCGCTCTAAACCGACCGGTCCGGTCCGCCCGTCGGTCGGATTTCGCAGTCTCCAGCCGACAAAAGGCGGATGGGGCGGCAGCAGCCAGGGGGATACGGAACTAGCGGTGTCGCAGGAGTAAGAAGTGACTTCGTAGAGGAAGCACTGATCGGAATGGGACGATTTTGCCGCAGCCGTGCCACCGTTCTCCCAAACGTAGACGCACGCAAGCTCGCCCCAGCCCGTGTCCAGCGTACGCTCCAGATGGAAATCAGTAAGATGGGCGTGGGGAAGAGTCATGCGTCTTGGTCCGTGAAAAGCGTACGGGCGATTCGGATCAAACGGGTCAGTTCGACGCGGTGCGACTTGGCCACCGTTTCGCTGACGTTAAGCTCGATGCCGGGCAGAACGCCGATCCGCACCCACCGGCCCAGATCGGCAAGCTCGGGCGGCTCGTGGCCATTGGCGACAGCGGCGCTGTCATCTTTCTGCTTCAGCACGGGGCTGACGATGAGCACCCGCTTCGAATGTGGCGGCCCCTCCGCGCCCGGGACGGCGGCAAGCGCCTGTTCCGCAGCGGCCAATATCTGGGCGACGTACGCCACGTTGCTCGATTCCGTCTCCGTTGCGGGCGCCCGCGCTCTCGGCGGATGGGGAGGTCCAGTATTTTCCACCCGGTGCGGACCGCTCCGTTCCAGAAGCGCGTCCACCTGGTCGTCGGTCAGCCCCGCCATCTGCTCCTTGATCGCCGACAAGGGCAGGTACGCCGCCTTCAGCCGCTGAATGAGCCGTAGGCGGCGACGGTGTACCTGCGTGTAGATAGCGTTCCGGCCTTCGGTCAGCGGCGGGGGCAGCAGCCCTTCCGTCGCGTAGAAGCGGATCGTGCGCGGGGTGGTAGCGGCGGCGATTGCCAGCTCGCCGATGGAGAATCGTTCTTCAGTCATACCGTTGTGAGATCAAAACGTTCTCCAGTGGCGAGTGTCAACCGCCGTCAGAGAACATAGCGGTCAGTCGGCTCCTCGGCTTCCGATTCGAAGATGCGCTTCACAAAGCTGATCAGCTCCAGTGGGCTGAACGGTTTGGTCAGGTAGCAGGTCGCGCCTCTCTGATACCCCGTAAAGACGTCGTTGTCCATCGCCTTCGCCGTGAGCATAATGACCGGAAGATCGCGAGTGCGCGAGTTCAGCCTGAGTTGTCGCAGCACTTCGAACCCGTCCATATAGGGCATCATCACGTCGCAGATGACCATATCGGGCTGGTGCTCCGCGATCTGCTCGAGCGCCTCGCGCCCGTCGAAAGCGGTAAGGACATTGTACCCCTGCCGCTCCAGATTCACCTGCACCAGCCGAACGATGCTTCGCTCGTCATCCACCGTCAAAATCGTCTTTGCCATGGTTCTCACTTGCCTTTCGCGGACCTGTCGATAGCGCAAATTCGGATGTGTATATAACAGGTAAACTGTAATGAATTATAACATCATTACGTGATGCTGTCAATATCGAATATCGGCTACTAAGCCGCCATGGCGAAGCGCTCAAATTCGTAGTTAGCGCGCATAAGCGTTGGGTTTCGGCGACAGCGTGAACGCATTCGCTCGGGGGCCTGCGGCCAAGTGCCGGGTACCCCCTGGGTGCGGGGCACGGTATGCGACGCATCCAGCCCAACGCATAGGCGCGCCAACAATTCGTGCGGCGTCGTACAAGCTTCGCGTATCGAAATACTAGAAAGTGGACTACAACGAAGGAACCCCGAGCGGTACGAGGGAAAAGCTCGGTACAATACCAAAGGTACGACGAGGGTGATCGGCATCGGCGACCGCCGCATGGCAATTTCGCGCGGCGAAGGGTGGGAGAGAAGCACAAAGCATGTCCGGAAACTACAATGACCTGCCGTCCTGCCTCGTCGCATGGATCGACCGGAACATGCCCGAACTCGGCGGCTGCCGTGGCGCGCGGATTCTGTGCTGCGATCGCCTGCCCTTCCAATGGCTGCCGGGCTTTATGCCGACCGTTCGGGGCATCACCTTGTGGGACACGATCTACCTAAAGCACGACTGCTGCCCCATCGACCCGATGAGCCCGGGCAGCGTCGAACTGTTGTTTCATGAGTTGGTGCATGTCGGCCAGTTCCGGCGTGGGCGGATCTCGTTTCCGGTCGGTTATCTCATCGACCTGGCGCGCCTCGGGTACTGGAACATCCCGGCCGAGCAGGAGGCGCGCGACCGTGGCGAGGAGTTGGCCCGCTTATACATGAAAGAGCGGCCGTGTCACTCTTGACAAAGCAGTGACGCTCCGGTACAATATCCACGCTTCGCGCCGCCTTAGCTCAGTTGGTAGAGCAGTGGACTGAAAATCCACGTGTCACTGGTTCAAGTCCGGTAGGCGGCATTCTACATCATCGTCCTTCCTCCATCCATATTCACAACAAATGCGCCAAACTGCGCCACATACTCAAGAATTCCAAGTATCCCCGTCCCGATTCGAAGATCACCACACCGAATTAGCATCCATTGCTCACCGCGGAGCAAAGCCGGCATCCAGCCCCGACAGCCGGACCGAGGCCCTGCGCACTCTCTTTGCAAAGCTCTTCCCTCCGCAACTGCAGACCGCGCTCGCGCAGGCCCGGCGGATCATACTCTCCCCCGACGACTTTCTCTGGGACCTGCCGTTTGCGGCGCTTATCACCAACGCCACCGGCCCGCCCGAATATCTCGGCCTCCAGAAACCGCTCTCCTATGCACAGTCGCTCACGCTCGCGCTCCCATCACTTCCCACAGGCGCTGCCGGAACCGGCGTGCTTATCGTCGGAAACCCGGTCTATGACCTGGACCGCCGTGCAGCCCTGATCGCAAAAGCAACGAGCAAGCAATCTGCCCGGCCCGTCGTCCCGGCATCCGGTGCGAAACCGCCCGCCTCGGTGGCCTCGCTGCGCCGTAACGCCGAGCTGCGCGCCCTGACGCGCGACGGCAATGCTCCCCCGCAGCTCCCCGACGCCCAGAAGGAGGCGGAGCAGGTGGCACGGGAGTACAAAACCAAGGCCCACACGGGCGTCGAGCCGACCGAAGCCTGGTTCCGGCAGCGCGTCGGGCAGGCGAACGTCATTCACCTGGCTACGCATGGCCTGTACAACCCCGACGCGCCGCAATCGAGTGGGGTGCTGCTGGCGGTGCCGGAAAAGATGCCCGCGCTGGGCCGGTTCGACAACGACGGGACACTGCAGGCCTGGGAGGTCTGGTCGCTGAAGCTAAACGCGGATCTGGTAGTGCTCTCAGCCTGCGAGACCGGCAGAGGCAAAAAGGTCACCGGGGAGGGCCTGATCGGCCTAACGCGAGCGTGGCAATATGCAGGCGCGCGCACCATCGTCTCCAGCCTGTGGAAAGTCAGTGACTCCGGCACGGCCGCCCTCATGACCGCCTTCCACAAACGCCTCCGCGCCGGTGACGAAAAGGACTCTGCGCTCATGCACGCAATGAAGCTGGTGGCCGGCAGCGGCACGGGCGACTGGTCCGATCCTCATCACTGGGCCGCCTTCGTGCTCGTCGGCGATACCGGCAAAATGAGATAGCAGACTGTGCGAGAGCTGAACATACCAACCTCCAGCAACCGTACCGGAGACAATCGCGCACTACCAAAGGAGGTAGCGGGCTCGCCCACCAACGTTTAGTATAACCGTGAACTGCAGCGCATGATGGCCTGCCGACTCGACTAGCGCGAGTCGGCAGGCCATTCTTCTGCCGGTTCTCCATTGCAACTACATCGCGCTCAAGGTCATTCAGTTCTCGTGGCGCGGGATTAAAATCCCGATCTAGGTTCACAAAGTCCGCCTTCGCGGACTCAATCCGCAACCCGCGAAGGCGGGTTTGGTAGACTTAGACCGGCACTTCAGTGCCGTGCGGACCCGACGGTTGGAGAACTGACGATTCGCTCTGCGGCAGACGTCGCGGCCCGCAGGCGCGCATTGATCCAATACCTCTGGGGTGGGGCGGGCCTCCCGACCAAAAAGATGCCGTCGTCCTTCAGGGAAGATCTCCCAAGCCCAGTTCGTGGTCTCGCGAATCTGCGCCGCGTGGATCGGCTCGACGTCGCCATGGACCTCGGCAATAGCGGCCTGGCGTATCTCTTCGCACCGGTGAAGGACGCGCATCGCCTCGCCATTCTGCACCACGGCCACGCCTGCACCTTCGACGACGGACCAGGCTCCTGCCTTGGCGACTATGGCATGCAGCGCACCCTGAACGGACTGCTGGCGCGCGGCTATACCGTTCTCGCCGTGTTCATGCCGCACCAGCGACCCGACGACTGCTCGGGCGGCCACGACAAAATGTTCGCCCTCACGACCGACGCCTTCGGGAGGTCGCCATGATCGGGCTGTCCGGCGGAGGCTGGACCACGACGCTCTACGCGGCCGTGGACACCCGCGTCAAACTCAGCGTCCCGGTTGCAGGCAGTCTGCCCCTGTACCTTCGATGGGGCGGCTCCGTCGGAGATACCGAGCAGTTTATCGAGTCCTTTTACCGGATCGCGGGCTATCCCGATCTCTACGTCTTGGGCTCCACTGGAAAGGGCAGAAAGCAGATACAAGTCCTCAACCAGAACGACGACTGCTGCTTCGGCCGCGCCCAGCACGACGCGGCGCAGGCGGCCATGCCCTATGAGGACGCGGTTCGCGAATACGAATTCAGGGTGTCCGCCGCGCTGCGCCGGGCCGGTCCCGGCGCGTTCCAGGTCCGGATCGACACGAAAGCCCCCGGCCACATTATTTCCGCGGTCGCGCTCGACACGATC
>JAYTEU010000606.1:0-2399 GCA_043734985.1 Chthonomonadaceae bacterium | reverse complement strand
CTAGAACGACTACTTAGTGCGCCTTCTTCACTACGATCTTCTGGTTGGCGGTCTTAACGAGCGCGGTGTAGAAGTCTTTCAGGGCGCCATAATCCGCCGCAGGAATGCGCCCCGGTCGCACAGTCATGTCGCTCTCGATCGTTAGGGTTCGGCCATCGGCAGATTTCGTGATCTTCCGGTGGTACTCCTGTAGGGCGTTGGTCAGATTGAGGTCCGTGGGCAGGTTGCCGGTGGTGTAGCCGTCAGGAAGCACAAAAATCGTTTCGGTATGGGTGTTGGAGGCGTCCTCCTCGACGATGGGCCAGGTGCGCTTATCCTGGGTGTACGGGTTTGCCTGCGGAGCGTTGCCGCCAATGCCGAGCGGCACGATCAGCAGGTCATCGGCCAGCTCGGCGAACGTCGGCGCCTTGGTGGACATTTTGAAGATGAACGGACCGGTCTTATCGACGCCGTCGGGCAGCGAATAAGTCTTAAGCGATCCGCCGTTAGCGAAGCGCTGCGCCATCTTGTTCATCATCTCCTGGCGCTGCGCCGGGGTAAGGGCGCGGACGGTTGCGCGCAGGCTCTGGCCCGATTCACCGCGCATCGTTACTTCGTAGTCGGCCGTAGCGGAGCCGTCCGCCGCCAAAGAGACCCGCGAGCGAACATCCACGCCATTGTCCTGCGGTAGATAACTGGGAATGGTCTTGAACTCGCCCTTTCCTTCGCCCACGATCAGGCCCTGAACACCGCGGTCACTATACGGGATATCGCCGTATGCGCAGGTCTCGGCGGTCGCGTCCAGCCAGACTTCCTTACCGGATACATCCGCGATGGCGATACAGTGGTTGAACGCGTTCAGCGTCGGCAGGCCGCTGCTGGCTGGGCGACGCTCGTCCGCGTGGAGCAGGACCGGCCTCGCCTTTATCCCCGCAAGGCCCAGCATCGTGATAAGCAGGTTCGCCTTGTCCTTGCAGTCGCCATAGCGCTTATCGTGAACCTCCGTGGCGGAGTGCGGGCGGAAGGCGGAGAGCCCGAACTCCAGTCCGACGTACCGCGTGCGATTGGCCACCCAGTCGTAGATCGCGCGGGCTTTGTCGTCGTCCGTGGACTTACCGGCGATGAGCTCGGTCACGGTCGACTTAATTGCGGGCGTGGCTCGCGCCTGTGGGCTTTGCAGGCCCGAGAACCAGTGCGCCACATCCTGCCAGGAGTCCAGCGAGGAGACCTCCATCCAGGAACCGACCTCGCTCATGCGGGGCATGCCCGGCTCGACGTCGATCGGCTTCAGGTTGGTGCGCTCCCACGTATAGGTCTTCAGCTTGCCGTCTGTGGACAGCGTTACCGTCGGCTTGAGAGAATCGTCGTTATAGACCTTGAAGTTCAGTTTCTTGTCCGCCGGAGCCTTCAAAACGTATCGGCACAGCCCCACCGGCTCGAGTCCGGAGAAGCCCCAATAGGTCCAGAACTGGCCCGGCATCAGCAGCGGCCGGGTTATCTCTTCCCAGGTGTAGTCGATCACGCAGTCGTCTTCGATCGCGGGCATCGAAAATCCGACGCCTTGCGCATCGTCGTACATCAGGTACTCGTGGTAGGGGGACGAGATGCGAATGTCCGCCGGCTTCACGTCCAATACGGTGCCGTCTTTTTTGATGGTACGCGCGCTCAGGACATGGATCTCCTGGTAGCTAGCATTGTACGGCAGGTTTACTTCGGCAAGGTCGCGGGCGCGTTCGTTGAATAGCTTGTACGTCATCCTGTACTTTGCGAGAATGGTCCCATCCGATTTCACCGTTACGTTACCGATGTCCAGCAGACGAGCGTAGTTGCTGTTCGGCCATTGGCTCGCACCTGGAGCCGCCGCGACCGCCGCCTTCAGTTCGGCATCCACTCCAGTGGCTACGGGCGCGACGCGTGCGGCCGCCGCTGGTTTGACGGGCTTAACGGGTGGCCCTGCCAGGGCGGTGGAGGCGGAAAATAGACCGGCGGAAAGCGCGAGCAGCGAAAGCGATACGCGGGGAAACCGGGAAAACGCCATGGTAAAACTCTCCTTGCACGATGGGCGCCCGCGGGGGCGGCGGACGCAAAGCATGCACTGGTAATCCCAGCGCACCACTGAAGAACCTGGTATTATCGTGTCTGATTGTCTATTTTAGCAGTGGAATTGTAATATTGTCGGAACAATAGATTCGTACGCACTAAACGATCGCGATTGCGCCTGGTTGCGGAGTTATTTCCATCGGAGTTCCTTCTTAACCACCTGGAACCTGCGAACCTCCCGAAACCCAGCCGGAATGTAAAGTTGAGCGGCGGTGGCGTCAGTCGTCCATAGGAAATAGGCTCGTGGCAGGCGCGCCTGTTGCATCGCGGAAAGGACCGCGTACATGACGGACGTGCCTATGCCGCGACCACGTTCGCCG
>JAYTEU010000605.1:0-2602 GCA_043734985.1 Chthonomonadaceae bacterium | reverse complement strand
CCGCATCCAATCCTGCAAGAACGCGATCGAGTGACCGTAAATCGCCTTGTCTGCATCTGTGACGGGCAATGTCTTGAACGCCTCCAGCTTCGACTGCCTCTCGGCGGTCTGTATGCCCGCGCCCTCGACGAGGGCCGACCAGCGCACGGTTTCAAACAGTGTGAGTGCGCCATACCGATAGGGAACCGAGTAGAACGGTTCCGTTGGGGAGACGATGGGAATGAGGCACTTCAAGTGCGGATTGCGCTCGCGAGCGGCGGCCCATTGCGTAAATGCTGGGTAGCCTTCCCCGATCGTCCCGATTTTGCCGTTCGACCATCGCTGGCGCGCGCACCACTCCAGCGTGTCGTTGCCGTCTCCGGCCTCGTTGATCCAGGGCCGCCATTCACCACCCGAGTCGAACTTACCGCGCACATCCTGTGCCACGAACACATAGCCCCGCTGCGCGAAGTACCTAGCGTCCGAAGACTGAGCTCGCCCGTAGCAGGTCCGCTCCAGGATCACCGGAAATTTGCCCGGCGCGTCCGGCCGGTAGACGTCGGCGGCGAGCGTGACGCCATCCCGCATCGGTGTACGAACGTTCCGCTCTACCTTCACGGAATACGACGCCGCCGAAAGGGACGGATCCTCCGGCGGCGACGGCCCGGCGAGTTCCTGGAATCCGTCGCGAACCGCAATCAACTGTTGAGAAGGCAGTCGGTACAGCAGAACCCGCCCATCCGAGTCCGCCGAGACCTCCCCGTCCACGGAGCCGGCGGAGGTTGGAACGGACACCCGGTAGCGTACCACGGGAATGGTCTTGCCGCCGATATACACGGCGCGCGTGCCGATAGGAGCCAGCGTGATCCTGCCCAAAATCAGTCCCGACGGGCTAAGAGTATTGCTATAGGCAACGTCGAAAGTCTGCGGGCCTCCAATTCGCCGGTTGTAGGCGGCCAGGAGAGGACGAAACTGCTCCGGCGCGGTCGTGCAGTAGGGAAATAGGCGCCGCGGGATCCTAACGTCCTTCATCGGAAGCGTAGTCGGGCCTGTCTCGCCCTGTCCAAGCTGCGGAGTCGCGCCATCGAGTGCAAGCAGAAACCTGCTTCCTGTCGCCGCCGTCGCGTCGAATGAGTTCACTTGCCCGGCATAGGCCCGGACGGAGAGGTGCAGTGCCCCTCGCGTCGAGCCCCTGGCAAACGAAATCTCGGACTCCGAGCCGCCTTCAGCATCCGCCGTGAACGTATCCGCAGCGAAATCCGTGTCGCGAATGCGGATAACATACCTGCCGGAATCCGCCTTAAGCCTGAGCTGCGCTCCCGCCCCGCCGGAGCACATCGCCGCTGCCACAATAAGAAGCGCTGCAAATCGAGTTCTAATCAAACCCTGCCTATTATCCTCAAATATGTATCGGCCCTCAATATTTGCACGACTGGCCGGATTGGATTTATGCCCCGGAGGGGCATTGGGCCGAGAGCCCCCTACCGAAGCCGTTCACGGCATCGCCAAGCGGGCAATGCAACTTGTCGTCAGAATTTGCGCAAATACCGAAACGTATCGATAACCACCCAAATCAGACTGACAATCATAATACCATGGCAGAGGAGCATATAGACTGTCGAGCCGACATGCGGAATCAATCCCAGCGGCGAAAGCGCAACACCCGCAACGGCGATAGACAGACCCAATACAGCAAATCGCCGCCCGAAGTAGGCGTTGACCGCATACCAGGTGTCGGTATCCTTAAGTGTCTTTGGAACACGAAATCCATACCATGGATTAGGCTTGACACGCCCCTGAATGAGCGGCACGGCCACCCCGATAAACAAGCAGCCCAGAAACAGATACGTCAATAATAGAATAAAGGTCGTCAATGGCTTCTCCTCCTGTAATAATGACGCTCCCAATCCCACTGGCGTTTCAAGACCACGAGGACTTCAGTCCCACGGACAACCAGGCGAGAACTGACTGGCCCTGCCAACGGCCCAAATCAAGCAGGACTCTGACAACGGCGCATGGAAACCAATCCCACCCTTTTCGTGTATTTTCGTCCTTTACGTGGACATATCAGCCTTACACTACCGCACGCTAACGACTATGAATGTGCTCAGGCGCCCATCGTGAGAAACAGCAGCCAATTTACGCTACATCCCACCATACGCCTCCTGGGCGTGATGGCCATCGTTTCCGCCGGGTTCTTCCTGGCGCTGAAGATCGCCTATGCCGAAGACAGAAACGCGACCACGACATGCGACCATCTCAAGGCGATCGAACAGGCGATGCGAAGCGCCGGGATCTACGTACGCATGCGCAACATGGGCGACATAACAGCGCAGTGTCGCATCGACGACGTGGCTATGAGGCACGCATTCAACTCATCCCCGGTCGTCCGGTACGCCGAATTCTTCATTAGCGACCGCTGCCCGGACGACATACCGGCCGCGTTCCTCATCTGCGACGAGCACAAGTCCATCATTCTTACGTTCCACCCTGCCGAAACCTATGCCGATCGTTCTCCTTTGTTTCCCTCCTGATGTAACCTCTTGGAGCCTCCTCCCGTCTAAAGCCCGAACAGTCTCCCCGTTCACCGGCGGCCCGCGCGGAACGCAAGTCCGAGCGGGCC
>JAYTEU010000604.1:0-4192 GCA_043734985.1 Chthonomonadaceae bacterium | reverse complement strand
GGGGCACCCGAAAAAGCAAACGGCTTACGGACGCGATCGAACTCCGATAGTGGTCCTCAATCCGATGTCGCGCGCAGCAGCGAACTTGAATCGCCTTCGGTAGTCCCTCGCGCCGCGCGCAGCAGTATGCTCGGGTCAGAGCCCTGGGAAGTCGATCCTCTAAGCAGGCTCATCATTTCCGGATTGGTGCGGCGGATATGGGCGATCGCTTGTGCAGCCAAAGTGCAGCAGGGATGGCGCTCGTTATTTGCAATTGCGCGGAGCGCAGGCAACCCTCGACTGTCGCCAAGCATTTCCAGCGCGGTGATTCCCGTGCGCGCAACTTCCAGCCGGGGAGAATAGAGAGTCTCAAGGAAAAGTCCGAAGCTCTCCGACCCGTAAAGTGTTATCAGAGTTTCGATCGCGGCTCCCACGGCATTCTCATAACACTTCGTCTCAGGGGATCGACCTTGAACCGCAAATGCAATCGAGGGCAGATGAATGACGGCGACTATTTCCGACCATGCGCGAATGGCGTCCGGCTTTCCGATGCGCGACATGGCTCGGAGAATCAAGGTGATGAAGGCTGCCTTTTCCTGTACGTCCTCGACCGAAATCTCCGTATTTCTTAGTTGCGCGACCGCGGCCAGCATGTGGCATAGCAGGGGCACCGTCCTAGGGTCTTCCAATATCGGGCTGGTATCCGTTTTTCGAGGATTGTCCCCACCGCCGGATTCGGCAGCGTCGGTGGTGATCCTTGCGAGCCACTTGGATACGTTCTGCACCGCCTGTGTCGCCGCTTCGCCGGCATCCTGTCCACCGCGCAGTATGACCTGAAGCTGCGAGACAAAGGAGCCCTGCGGTCTGCATTCGTCGAGCAATTCGATAATTCGAGTCGGGAAGCTATCACCGAGGCGCATCAGCGCTGCCGCCGCGCGAGCTCGGACTGCGGCGCTCGGAACGTTTAGCTGCTCGTTTAAGCACTGTGCAACGTCGGGCGCCTGTTGGCGCGATCTCCGGTTCAGTACGTCGACCGCATCGACCAATGCCAGCGAGACTTTGGAATCTTTCTGTTCCTTCAGCAATTTGCATAGCGCGGCTTGGACTCGCGGAATATCTGCCGAAGCAGTGATTAGAACCGGCAAAGCCAGCAGGACGATTTCTAAGTCGTTTTCGGCCCCTCGCTCCGGCAGCCAGTTCTCAAACAGCGCTGTCAGAATCTCACAAAGATCGTCCGGCCGAGTCTTTATCAGGAAATCAAGCGCCTCCAGGCTGGGAAACCCGCGCCGAACCACACTTGCAATTTCCACTGTAGCGGCAATGCGGTTTCCGGTCTTCTCAAGCGCACCAGGTACCAGGGCTCTTACGGTGCATTCACTGTCCACCAAAAGCGGGGCTAGCGTGCAGAACGCACTCTGGCTGGGTATGTGGCGCAGTGTCTGGATTGCAAGCATTCTTATGCGCATATCCGGCGCTTGAATCATCTGCCGGAGTATCGGTATGGCTAGCTCTCCAAACATGGGAATATGCCGCTCGAACATGGCCGGACTGAGAAGCGCGCTCGACGCAAGGGCCGGGAGGACGATGGGGTTTCTTAGGGCCGCGCAAACCCGATAGATGGACGCCCGAATAGCTTCGTGGTCGCCCCAATCAGGAAGCGTTTTCCAGACAGCCATAAGTGCAGTGATTGAGTCGGGTGAACCGATCGTAATAAATGCGGACTCGATCGATGGCGCGATGGGCTGCTCGGCGGGCAGCCGCCACTTAAGCGCCTCGATGAGCGTTGAAAGACCCTGTCGATCGCCCAGCCAATGCATTACGATTGCCGCCGCAAATTGAACACGTGGCTGTCCGCTCTGGCGAATGGCGATCTGCAGCATCCAATTCGCAGCCGGGCCGCACTCGCGCATGGCGGACATGGCGCGATACCGCTCCATCTCGTCGCGAGAGCCGAAGGCGGCGTACGAACTCACAATGACGGCCTGTTGGTTGGCCAAGTCGAGCAGGTTCATGAACTAAGCTCTTTCAGGCAATTCGCAACCGAGCGCTGATGTCTTGCGTGGAGTGGCGCACGATACACCATTATAGCATCTAAGTCGAAGCAACATCTGAGGGTAAGCGCGCTATCCTAGCAGATCCCAAAGGTGGCTGAAATCGTCGATCCCGTGAAACTGTAAGCAGGATTTACGGGGGCCGCGACTAAAGAGTATGACATTGCAAATTGGACTAATTCAACAAGGAACATGATAAATGACGCCTGACGGTAAATTGGGAATTGCTCTGCTCTCTTTCGCGCACGTTCATGCGCGCGGATATGCGGATCAGGTTCGGGACAACCCTGATTGCGAGGTTATTGCGATCTGGGACGAAGACCCGGTACGCGGCGGCGCGGAGGCGGAAAAGCGCAAATCGCCGTTTTTTGAATCGTTTGAAACCGTCCTGGCAATGCCGGAACTTGACGGTGTAGTGGTCAACTCGCCGACATCGATGCACCGAGAACTTCTTGTTGCCGCAGCGCAGGCGGGCAAGCATATCTTCACGGAAAAGTCCCTAACGATAACGCTGGAAGATGCCACGGAAGTCATGAAGGCAGTCGAAGAGTCCGGCGTTCGCTTTGTAATCTCTCTGCCATCGCGCGTGCGGCCGGAGATTCTGTTTGCCAAGCGTATTCTGGACATGGGGTACCTGGGCGAAGTGACGCACATGCGGGCGCGTATCGCGCATATGGCCGCGCTCGACCGCTGGTTTTCCGACGGGGCGTCCTGGTTCACCGAGGAGGCGCAGGCTGGGGGAGGGGCATTCTTCGACCTGGGGTGCCACAGAGTCGATCTTCTGCGCTGGTTTCTCGGCGAACCCACGTCGGCGGTGGCACAGATTGTCAATTCGAGCCAGATATACGATATCGACGACAGCATGGTCGCTGTCGTCACCTTCCGGAGCAAGGCGATCGGTATCATCGATGTCTCATGGGTTCACCGTTATGGCCCGAATCCCCTGGAGATCTACGGAACGGACGGCTATCTAAGCATCGACGCGGCGCCGAATGGGCCAAAGATCCAATTGATCAGTGGGCAGCTCAAGGCGGGCGATATTCAAGGCTATATCACTCCGACGAGTCTTCCGCCCGGACCGCCATCGCTTATGCACCAATGGGTCAACTCCATAAAGAGCGGCAGCGTGTGCGCGACCAATGTATACGATGGATGGAATTTGGTTCAGTTGATGGAAGGGTGCTATACCGCGGGACGAGAGGGCAGAGAGGTAACCTTTTAGGATGTGTTCGGATAGTGGCGATGGCGTGCAATCAGACTGGCATGAGGCTGTTTTTGAGACTGTCCGACGAATACCTCACGGCAAGGTTGCGACATACGGCCAGATCGCCGATCTGATTACGACCGTTTCCGTCGGGCCGCGCCAGGTGGGCGCGGCAATGAGGTTTGCTCCGGAAGGAGTTCCGTGGCAGCGAGTGATAGGCGCGGGAGGCAGGCTGCCGATAGCGAATCGAAGTCCGGACCTAAAAATGCTTCAGCGCCGTCTGTTACAACAGGAAGGCGTGACTTTCCTCGGCGAAAAATCTGACAGGGTCGATATGAAACAAGCCCAGTGGCTGGAAGCGCCCTGACAGTACACTGAGTTGGGCAAATCAGCCCAGGTCGAACGACAGGCAGTAAACAAGATAAATGGATCCATTATGGAATCTCTACCGTTTCGATCACTATCGATTCGTTCAATTAAGGCCGGCGCTGCGTTGCGCAAGCGATGCTGCGACATTTGCATCGCTTGCGGAGGGACCGGCATCCGAAGCAATCGTTGAGGCGCTGATCGAGGGCGATGTCGATGTTGTCGGCGCTCGGCAGGATTTTTTGATCGCTCTCTGCTGCATCGGGGAGCCGGTTCCCTGTCCGAAGCGGTTTCCACGCATACTCCAGCGGATGCGGACGGACGTTCGAACGGAAGAGGGCGCGGAAATACTGTCGGATGCTATCGCCGGTGGCAGGAACTTGGACAACTGGCTGCTGCCTGCGGGGAAGCTCGCCGGAATATTAACCCCGGACGAAACGTCCACGGTGTACCAGGCCTATTCGACAGCGGATGCACTTGGCCGACTGGGAAGGCTGAAGCGCCACCAGTCTGTTAGAAAGGGTGGGCTATTGAGCGGCATCGTCACCTTCTTCCGCAGGCTGTTCGATTGGGGACTGGCTGGGGACGAAGT
>JAYTEU010000603.1:0-3759 GCA_043734985.1 Chthonomonadaceae bacterium | reverse complement strand
GCCGTCCGAGCCGTCCCGCCGATCCAGCTCTGCGATAAAGAGTGGCTGGGGTGAAAGTCCTTCGAACATCTGCGTCCACTGCCCTCCGTGATAGTACTGCGGGCCGAACACGAGCAGCGCCGGACGCCCGTCCAGCTTCAGGTAGGACGGGTCGGAAAACCAGTGCGCCTGCAGCCACTGCATCAGCTCGCGGCCGTGCTCTACCGCCTCCGAAGCGGCAAACCGCTTTGCAGCGATCAGCTTGGGAACGGTCTGATCCTCGTAGCAGATGGCGAAGCGCATCCCCGCCTTCTTGATAAGCTCGATGAGGTGGAGAGTGTTACGGTGCAGCAGCTTGTAGTCGTACAGATCGTCCGTGCCGTACCAGTCGACGATCACGCCGTCGATGCCGGAAAGCTTCATCAGGAGCACCTGGCACTCCAGCGCGTCGGGATCGTTGGAATCGTACAGTCCGATCAGGGGCGCGTAGTGAGAGGCGGCTTCGGCGCGCCCGCTTGCCATATTTTCGGGATGGTAGTGGTTCATGGTCCAGTGCCAGCCCCACCGGCGATGCTCCGGATCGGCCTCGAACCATGGCATATAGTGCGCCATCACAAGCTTAGTACCGATCGTAGCAATCGGGGGTCTGTATTGGCCGGAGGTTGAAAACCCCCGGCAGGAAAGTACAATCGTCCTACGGACGAGTCGCGTCTGAAAGACGCTTGTTTTTTGATGCCGGGGGTTTTCAACCTCCGGCACGACCAAAGCGGGAATTCCAACCCCCTGTTGTTGGGACCGGTACTTAGTACCAATCCCAGCAATAGCGGGGCGGATTTGGTATTTGCGTCCGGAGGCGGGTACCCCCTGCGTGCGGTCGAGTGCCGGGTACGCTTTGGGTGTAATGGGCTCGCTGCTCCCGGCAGGGCTTTGCAGATCCGCGGGCGTGCGGCCGGGCTTCCACTCGTCCAGGGTGCGGAACTTGAACGGTGACGGCTTGAACTCGCCGACGAAATCGATGGCGCTCTTGGCCGGTATCCGCTTCTCCATGCCCAGCGACCAGTAGACCGCGTTCACCAGCATCCGCCGCGTACCCTCGAAAGCGAAGTCCTGCGCCGCGCCCATGGTCGTGGTAAAGACGCGAGCGCTCCGCCCGGATGCGCCGCGGTAGGTCCGGGTCCATGCCACCGGCATCATCGGGGCGTTCTTAGATCCTGCCGCCGCGCCGGATTTCGGGTCCAGCGTTTCCGTCACCTCGCCCAGGACTAACGGCTGACTGTCTCCGAGCAGCGGCAGCCTTACCCCGTAGACATCGCTAAGCCCGAAGATCGTGCCGGGCGCGATCCCTCTCAAAATCGGGTGCTTCTCCTGGCCGGCGGCGAGGATGCCGCGAGTGCCCTGTTTGCCGTGCTCGCCGTGATGAGATATCCAGGTCTCCCCGAACACCTGCCGCCCGAAACCGCCCTCATAGTCCGCGCCCGTGTAGTCCCAGGAGGTTTTGAGATACGGCCCTGCCTTCAAATTGAACGGGTGCGTCGCGGTACGCATTCCGATCATCGGCCTGCCGCTCTCCGCGTAATCGACGATGGCTTTCATTTGATCGTTCGGCAGGTTCCGCCAGCGTATCAGCATTATCACGAGGTCGGCTCGCTTCAGGTTCTCCAGGCCGGGAATATTGTCGGTCACGTTCGGGCAAACCGTGCCGTCCTTGGGGTCGATCCCGAACAGCACGATACAGTCGAAACCGTGCCGCTTAGCAAGAATCTGCGCGAACTGCGGCAGAGTCTCCTCGGAGCGGTACTCCTCGTCGGCCGCGATCAGGACGATGCGTTTGCCCTTTCCCGGTCCGTTGCCGCCAGGGATCGAAATCCATGGGCTCGGTTCCTGCCGTCGCGCGGGAGAGGCGAGCACAGCCGCGCCTAGCAATACGGCCAGACACACTAAAATTGAGCATAGCCATCCGCGCATAAGCCGATCCTCCCGGTTTGCCGCACGCAGTGAAACCGCATTCCGCACATGTGGGCGCGCCCGCCGGTCGTTCTTCGCCGTCCCCGTCGTCGAAACGCCGACACCCTATAGATTATCGCATAGACCCCATCGTTGCGAGATGTCGCTGCAACCCGGACCCGAACCCATTCCCTTCGCGGAATCGTCCTGTATCTTACACCTACAATCTTGCCGCCCCGACTCCTCGAACGGTGGAGAAGGGCGTCCCGAACTTCGGAAAGCGGAACGATAACATTCGGCGCTCCGGCCAGCCAACCGGCGAAGGCGACAAGGCGCCGGCAAAGCAAGGCCTGAAAACCGTGGTGAACCGGCGTGAAAAGTACCCAGGGTCATTCAGTTCTCGTGACGCGGGATTAAAATCCCGGTCTAGGTTTACAAAGTCCGCCTTCGCGGACTCAATCCGCAACCCACGAAGGCGGGTTTGGTAGACTTAGACCGGCACTTCAGTGCCGCGCGGACCCGACGGTTGGAGAACTGAATGACCCTGAAAAAGTACCTACAGGAGAAGGATATTGTGCCGGAGGGCGTGAAATACGTCTATATTCCGATCGCGGATCAGCACGCTCCCACGCCCGAACAGGCGAAGAAGTTCCTGCAGGAGTGTGCGCTTTGCGAACTTGTCAGAATGGAGTTAGAGCAATGTCCCGATTGTACGAACGCCTCGCCGTGCTGGCGGCGGTTCTGTCCCTTTCCACATGCGTGAATGCGTCCGGCCAGACGACCCACGGGGCTGTGTGGCCGGATGATATTGGCATAATGCAGCGTGGAAGCCGGAATTGCGGAGCGCCGCCGGATCGTATGGCGCCCATGATGACCGCCATGTTTGGAAAGCCGGTTACCCTTGCGACGACACCGCTCCCTGTCCTGAACTCGGAACTGAAACTGGATGCCGGACAGAAGAAGCGGATCGACGCAATCCAGGGCAAGCTGGACAAGGATGTCGCCGCTATGTCAAAAGGCGCGCGTTCGTCTGACGGCCTGGCGATGTTCAGCAAAATGAACGATATCCTGGCTCAAGCCGACAAGGACATCGACACGGAATTGAGCGCGGAGCAAAAAGCGGCGGCAGAGATGCTGCTGAAAAACCTGACCCTCCTGCGGGAGTCCGGTCTTCCCCCGGAACTGTACCTCGAACTGAAACTTACCGGCGACCAGACGAAAGCGCTTACCGATGCGCTTCCCGATATCAAGCTGGAAAATAAGGAGCGCTCAAGGGCGATGATGGCGGCAGGGCAGTCCGGCGATTTTAAGAAAGTGCAGAGCCTCATGTCAAAACTTGGCGAGAAGGTGAGTCCGATCCTTACAAAGGAGCAGCGCTCGCTGGTCGAAAGCTACCGGAAGAAGCACCCGCAAATGGCGCCTACGGGAATCAGCCTCGGGCTATAGGCGCATCCAAAGCGGCATACCGCGCAGCCAAAAACGCAAATCCGTATCTGGGCCGTAACGCTACTTCCGCGTTGTGGCCCTGAGCCGTTCACAATAGTCGATCCCCTCCACCCAGCAGTCGACGCCATCCTCCATGCACCACCACGCCGAAAGCACTCCCTGAGCCAGCGCCCAGCCGCGCGCCCGTTCCCGGTCTAAATCCAGCTCCTCCGAAAGCTGGTCCAGGCGGCGCGCCAAAACCTCCACCGACTGCGGCGAGGGGTTTTGCAGAAACGGCCCAATCTCAAAGGCGGGGTCGCCGACTACGCCCTGCGGGTCGATAGCAAGCCAGGGCGCCCGCTCCGCCGAGAGTATGTTGAAGTGATGCACGTCGCCATGGAGCAGGACCGC